>NZ_JBJGYQ010000005.1:0-241013 GCF_054050075.1 Geodermatophilus sp. SYSU D00965
GGGGGCGCGCGGAGCTCGTCCCGCGGGGCCGCCCAGCCCCCGCCCCCCCCCCCCCCCCCCCCCCCCCCCCCCCCCCCCCCCCCCCCCCCCCCGCCGCAGCCGCCTGCCCGCCCCTCGCTCGGTCGGCGCGCGCTGAACCTGTGGCTGCGCTGGTGGCGCCGGCTGACCGCCATGCGGACGGCGATCATCCTGCTGTTCCTGCTCGCGCTGGCCGCCATCCCCGGGTCGCTGCTGCCCCAGCGCTCGCTCAACCAGAACAACGTGCGGCAGTACTTCGCCGATCACCCGACCCTCGCCCCGTGGCTGGACCGGCTGTACGCCTTCGACGTCTTCAGCTCGCCGTGGTTCGCCGCGGTCTACCTGCTGCTGTTCGTCTCGCTGATCGGCTGCGTCGTCCCCCGGCTGGTCGAGCACGTCCGCGCGCTGCGGGCGGCACCGCCGGCGGCCCCCCGCCGGCTGCTGCGGCTGCCCGACTCCGCCGAGCTCGCCACGCCGCTCGCCGGGCCGGCCGCCCTCGACGTGGTCGAGGAGGAGCTGCGGGTGCGGCGCTTCCGCGTGGTCCGGCGCTCCTCCGCGGCCGGGGACGAGCTCTCCGCCGAGAAGGGGTTCTGGAAGGAGTCGGGGAACATCCTGTTCCACCTCTCCCTGGTGGCCCTGCTGCTCGGCCTGGCCGGCGGCAAGCTGTGGGGGTACGAGGGGAGCATCCTGGTCACCGAGGGCCAGGGGTTCTGCAACAGCTTCCAGCAGTACGACACCTACTCCGCCGGCCCGCTGGTGGAGGGCGCCGACCTGACGCCGCTGTGCGTCGACCTCGAGGACTTCCGCGCCGAGTACGAGGAGAACCTGACCGCGGCCTCCTACACCGCGGACATCACCTACGGTGCCCCCGGCGAGCAGGGCCGGCCGACGACGATCGGCGTCAACGACCCGCTGCGGGTCGACGGCGACCGCGTCTACGTCACCGGCCACGGCTACAGCCCGCGGTTCACCGTCACGCTGCCCGACGGCCGGGTCTTCGACGGGGTGTCGGCCCCCTTCCTCCCGACCGACCAGTCGACGCTGGCCAGCGAGGGCGCGCTGAAGCTGCCCGACCTCGGCGCCGGCGTCGACGACCAGCTGGCCATCCAGGGCTTCTTCGCCCCGACCGGCGTGACCCAGGGCGGCATCCTGACCTCGGTCGACCCGCGCCCGCTCGACCCGCAGGTGGCGATCCTGGCCTACCAGGGCTACCTGGGCCTGGACTCCGGCCTCCCGCAGTCGGTCTACTCGCTCGACCAGAGCCAGATCGACCGCGGCCGGCTGACCGAGGTCGGCCGCGCCAACCTCGCGGTGGGGGAGACCCTGACCCTGCCCGACGGGACGGCGATCACCTTCGACGGCGTCTCCCAGTTCGCGGCGATGCAGTTCTCCCACGACCCCGGCCAGGTGTGGGTGCTCGGCGCCGCGGTCAGCCTGCTGGGCGGCCTGCTGGCCCTGCTGCTCCTGCGCCGCGAGCGGTTCTTCGCCCGCGTCGGCCTCGCCCCCGACGGCGGCGGTACCGTGCTGACGGTCGGCGCCCTGACCAGGGGCGGCGGCGAGAGCGCCACCCGGTTCGCCGAGCTGACCGGCCGGCTGGAGGCCGCGCTCGACGAGCGTGCCCGCACCACCCCTGCCCCGTCGTCCGGCGGGGTCCGCACCGGAACCGGAGGCTCCCCGAGTGCCCGTTGACCAGTCGCTGGCCGAGCTGTCGGACACCCTGTTCTCGATCACCGTCGCGATCTACTCGGTGGCGGTCGTCGCCTTCTCCGCCCAGCTGGCCTTCGGCCGCCGGCCGGCGCGCGAGCTGGTCGCGGCCGGCGTCGGGGCGAGCGAGGCAGGTGCGGCCGGCGACGCGCCCGCCGTCCGGCCGCGCAGCGCCCGCTGGGGCCTGGTCGGCCTCGGGCTCACCGTGGTCGGCGTGGTCGTGCACGCCGCCGTCCTCGTCACCCGTGGGACGGCTGCCGGGCGGCTGCCCTGGGGCAACATGTACGAGTTCGCCACCGCCGTCGTGCTCATCGGGGTGGTGGCCTTCCTGGTGCTCGCGGCGCGCGTGCCCGGCGTGCGCAGCATGGGCGCCTTCGTGCTCGCCCCGGCGGTGCTCGCGCTCGTCGCGATCGGGCTGTTCCTCTACGCCGAGGCCGGGCCGCTGGTCGCCGCGCTGCGGTCGAGCTGGCTCGCGGTGCACGTCACCACGGCGATCATCGGTTTCGGGGTCTTCTTCGTCAGCGGGATCGCCAGCGTGCTGTACCTGCTGCGCGTCCGGTACGACGCCCGCGGGGAGGCCGGCGGGACCTCGGTGCTGGCCAAGCTGCCCGCCGCGGCGACGCTGGACCGGGTCGCCCACCGCACCATCGTCTTCGGGTTCCCGGTCTGGACGTTCGCGGTCATCGCCGGCGCCATCTGGGCCGAGAGCGCCTGGGGCCGGTTCTGGGGCTGGGACCCGAAGGAGACCTGGGCGTTCATCGCCTGGGTCGTCTACGCCGGCTACCTGCACGCCCGGACGACGGCCGGCTGGCGGGGCCGCCCGGCGGCGTGGGTCAACGTCGTCGGCCTGGTCGTGATGGTGTTCAACCTGCTCTACGTGAACATGGTGTCCACCGGCCTGCACAGCTACGCCGGGGTCAGCTGAGCCCCTCCGTCGGGGGGACACGCCCGGCGTTCCGGGGCCGAACGACGTGACGCGGGGCACCGCGCGTGCTTCCATGCGCGCATGACGCGATACCGGGCGGTCCGCCGTGGGTAGGCACGCGGCCGCCGACGGCGCCGCGGTCCACCCCGTCGTCGCCGCGGCGCTGGCCCGGCGGGCGGCGGGGCTGCCCCCGGGGCGGCACGGGGACCTGCGCGCCGAGGGCACGCACAGCAACGTCGGCTGGCCGGCGCGGGTGGACGAGCAGCCGGCCAGCGGCAACCCCACGGGCTGGCCGGGCGGCATGACCGAGCAGTCGCCCCAGCAGGCGCCCGCCGCGCCGGCGCGGCCCCGCGGCTGGCGCCGGTTGTTCGGCTCCCGCGCGGCCTGAGGAAGGACCCCGAGAAGGACCCCGTCCTCCCCACCCTTCGCAAGCTCAGGGCGGGACCCGAGACGGGGCCGGTCGACTGCGCGCACGCTCAGGTGGGACCCTGCAGGGGGCCGTCAGGCGGGGGAGCCGTCGTCCCGCCGGGTGCGGCGCTCCAGCTCGCGCAGGAACTCGGGGTCGTCGTCCGGGGCGACCGGGCGCACGTTGCGCTGCGGCCGGGGACGCGGCCGGCGCGCGGGGCGCACGCCACCGCCCCCGCCGGGACCGCCCGCAGCCGCGGCGGCGCGCATGACCAGCACCACCACGGCGACCGCCACCACCAGAACCACCAGGAAGACCATGGCGCCCGTTCCCCCTCGCCCGTCGAGCCCGAGTGCACTCCACAGTACGTGCGCGGCGATACTCGACCGCGGCAGGCAGCCGAGGGGTGAGGGGAGAGGGCCATCGACGCCGTCGACCGGCAGCTGATCGACCTGCTGCGCGCGAACGGGCGGGCGAGCTACGCCGAACTGGCGCGGCAGGTGGGGCTGTCCTCCCCGGCGGTGCACGAGCGCGTGGGCAAGCTCGAGGCGGCGGGCGTCGTCCTCGGCTACGAGGCGATCGTCGACCCCACCGCGCTCGGGCTCGACGTCACCGCGCTGGTGAGCGTCATCGAGAGCGACTCGGTCGACGACACCGGCATCGAGGAGGCGCTGCGCGCGATGCCGGAGGTCGAGGACTGCTGGCGGGTCGCCGGCGCGGAGGGCTACGTCCTCAAGGTGCGGGTGACCGACATCCCGGCACTGGAGGCGGCCATCAGCGCGTTGAACAGGATCAGAGGCGTCGCACGCACCCGGACGACGGTCGTGCTGAGTACCAAGTGGGAGGGCCGCCATGGCCGAGAGCGCTGAACCGACGGTGCCGCAGGCGCCGACCGGAGGGCCGGCGGCGCGGCCGCGGATCGCCCCGTGGCTGGTGATCTACACCGTGGGCCGGTTCGCCATCGCCGCCGCGCTGGTGCTGCTGCTGTGGTGGCTCGGCCTGGACTTCTGGTCGGGCGCCCTCTTCGGCCTGCTGCTGTCGATGCCCGTCTCCTACCTGCTGCTGCGACCCTCCCGCGAGCGGCTGACCGAGGCGCTGGCCGCCCGCAGCGTCGCCCGCAAGCAGGCCAAGCAGGACATCACCGCCCGGCTGACCGGCGACGGCGCCTAGCTGAGGGCCAGTCCCGCGCCGAGCAGGACGCCGGTGGCGAGCGTGAGCTGCCCGGTGCCCTGCAGCGCGCCGATGAGCACCCGCCCGCGCCCGCCGGAGAGCACGGTCCGCACCGGCGGCACGGCCAGGGGGACGGCGAGCAGGGCCAGCAACGCCCAGGGCCGGACGACGCCGATGCCGACGACCACCGCGAAGGCGACGACCACCAGCGCGGTGAACAGCACGCGGGTGCCCCGGTCGCCCAGCAGCACCGCCAGCGTGCGCTTGCCGACGGCGGCGTCGCCCTCGATGTCGCGCAGGTTGTTCACCACGAGCAGGGCCACGATGAGCAGCCCGATCGGCACGGAGGCGGCCACCGCGAGCCCCTCGATGGTGCGGGTCTGCACGAACGTCGTCCCGACGACGGCGACCAGGCCGAAGAAGACGAAGACGAACACCTCGCCCAGCGCGCGGTAGCCGTAGGGCAGCGGGCCGCCGGTGTAGGTCCAGGCGGCGGCGATGCAGACCGCGCCGACGGCGACCAGCCACCAGCTCGACAGCGCCGCCAGCACCAGCCCGGCGACCCCGGCGACGGCGAAGGACAGCACCGCCGCCAGGAGCACCTGGCGGGGCGTGGCCGCGCCCGAGCCGACCAGCCGCATGGGACCGACCCGCGCCGCGTCGGTGCCGCGGGTGCCGTCGGAGTAGTCGTTGGCGTAGTTGACCGCCACCTGCAGGGCCAGCGCGACGACCATCGCCAGCAGCGCCGGGCCGAGGCGGAAGCCGTCGAGGGCGGCGGCGGCGCCGGTGCCGACGAGCACCGGCGCGACCGCGGCGGGCAGCGTGCGCGGGCGGGCGCCGGCCAGCCACTGCGCGGGGGTGGCCATGGTCAGTGCCTCCCGTCGGTCACCGCGGCGACGGTGAGGTGAGCGGCCAGGCCGCGGCGGTCGGGCTTGCCGGTGTGCAGGGTCGGCACGGCGGCGATCCGGTGCAGCTCCCGGGGGGCGGCGGGGCCGCCCAGCCGCTCGGCCACCCACGGTCGCAGCGTGGCCAGGTCGGGCTCGGCGCCGTGAGCCGGGACGACGACGGCGACCACCCGCTGCCCCCACTCGGGGTCCGGCCGGCCGAACACCACCGCGTCGGCGACGTCCGGGTGCTCGCGCAGCACCCCCTCCACCGCCTGCGGTGCCACGTTGACCCCGCCGGTGACCACCACGTCGTCGAGCCGGCCGTGCACGGTGAGCCGGCCGTCGGCGCCGAGCGTCCCGGCGTCGCGGGTGCGGAACCAGCCGTCGGCGAACGCAGCCGCGGTGCCCTCGGGGTCGAGCCGGTATCCGAGCGCGAGCACCGGACCGGAGAGCTCGACACCACCCTCGCCCACCCGCACGCCGACGCCGGCCAGCGGGTCGCCGTCGTACACGCAGCCGCCGGCCGTCTCGGTCATGCCGTAGGTGGTGGTGACGGCGACGCCCGCCTGACGCGCCCGCCCGAGCAGGGCCGGGTCGGTGGCCGCCCCGCCGACCAGCACCGCGTCGAACGCCCGCAGCGCGTCGGGCTCGGCGTCGAGGTACCGGCGCAGCTGGGTGGGCACGAGGGCGGTGTAGCGCCGTCCGCCGGGCATGCGGGCGAGGGCGTCGGCGAGCCGCTCGCCCCGGGCCGGCACGGTGGGCCGGGTGCCGGCGAGGATCGACCGGGCGAGCACCTGCAGCCCCGCGATCGCCGACACCGGCAGCGCCAGCAGCCAGGCGCCGGGGCCGCCGAGGCTGGCCAGCGTGGCCTCCCCGGAGGCGCGCACCGCGGTGGCCGGCAGCAGCACGCCGCGGCCGCCGCCGGTCGAGCCGGAGGTGACGACGACGAGGTCGGCGCCGGGCTCGAGCGGCTCCTCGGGGCGGAGCACCGCGCGGGCGGCCGCCACGGCCGCCGCGGGTCCCGCGGGCAGCACGGCCAGGGGCGCGGTCCCGTCGAGGGCGGCGCGCAGCGGGGGCAGCAGGTCGAAGGGGTCGGCCGGCGCGGGGAGGAGGGTCAGCTGCCGGGACACGGGTCCCGAGGGTAAGGACCCCCCTGCCCCCCGCCACTCGCAGGCTCGCGGCGGGGCCCTGCAGGAGGGCCGGATTAGGCTGCTCGTGTGACGGACGCGGCGGGGATCGACGCCGTGCACGTCTGGTCGGTGCCGATGCGCACCCGGTTCCGCGGCATCGACGTCCGGGACGGCGTGCTGGTGCGCGGCCCGGCCGGGTGGGGCGAGTTCTCGCCGTTCTGGGACTACGACGTCGCGGAGAGCCGCCGCTGGTGGGCCGCGGCCGTGGAGGCGGCCTGCGAGGGCTGGCCCGCGCCGGTGCGGGACGCCGTCCCGGTCAACGTGACCGTGCCGGCGGTCGACGCCGAGCGGGCGCACGCGATCGTGTCGGGGTCCGGGTGCCGCACCGCCAAGGTGAAGGTGGCCGAGCCCGGACAGACGCCGGCCGACGACCTCGCCCGCGTCGAGGCGGTCCGCGACGCGCTGGGCCCCGCCGGCGCGATCCGGGTCGATGCCAACGCCGCGTGGGACGTCGACACCGCGGCGGCCCGCATCCGCGAGCTGGACCGGGTCGGGCTCGAGTACGTCGAGCAGCCCTGCGCCACGCTCGCCGAGCTCGCCACCCTGCGCCGTCGGATCGACGTGCGGGTCGCCGCCGACGAGGTGGTCCGCCGGTCGGCCGACCCGCTGCGGGTGGACCTGCGCGCGGCCTGCGACGTCGTCGTCCTCAAGGTGCAGCCGCTCGGCGGCGTGCGGGCGGCGCTGCGCGTGGCCGAGGCGCACGGCCTGCCGTGCGTGGTCTCCTCGGCGCTGGAGTCCTCGGTCGGCATCGCCGCCGGGGTCGCGCTGGCCGCGGCGCTGCCGGAGCTGCCCTTCGCCTGCGGGCTGGCCACGGTGGCCCTGTTCACCGGCGACGTCACCCGCGAGCCGCTGCTGCCGGTCGACGGCGCGCTGCCGGTGCGCGGCGTGGTCCCCGACCGGCTGGCCGAGATCGCCGCCGACGCCGGCACGGAGCAGCGGTGGCGGGCGCGGCTGGCCGCGGTGGCCGCGTGAACCCCTCCACCGCATTCGCCCGGGTCCTGGTCGACGAGCTGGTGCGGGGCGGCGTCACCGACGCGGTGCTCGCACCCGGCTCCCGGTCCGCGCCGGTCGCGCTGGCGCTGTTCGAGGCCGAGCGGGCCGGCCGGCTGGTCCTGCACGTGCGCATCGACGAGCGGACGGCGGCCTTCCTCGCCCTCGGCCTGGCGAAGGCCTCCGGCCGCCCGGTGCCGGTGCTCACCACCTCCGGGACGGCGACCGCGCACCTGCACGCCGCGGTCCTCGAGGCCGACGCCGCGGGCGTGCCGCTGCTGGCGCTCACCGCCGACCGCCCGCCGGAGCTGCGCGACACCGGCGCCAACCAGACCATCGCCCAGACGGGGCTCTACGGCCGGGCGGTGCGCGCCGCGGTCGACGTGGGCGTGCCCGAGGCCGGCCGGGAGGCCCCGCAGAACCGCTACTGGCGCTCGCTGGTCGCCAAGGCCCTGCTCACCGCCCGCGGTGCGCTGTCGGCCGACCCCGGCCCGGTGCACCTCAACCTGCCATTCCGCGAGCCGCTGCTGCCCGACGACCCGGCACCGGCCCAGCTCGACGGTCCGTGGGCCGGCCGCCCCGGCGGCGCGCCGTGGACCGACGGCGCCGTCCCGCGGGTCCCGCCGTCGGCCGACGACGGCCCGGCGCGCACCCTCGTGGTCGTCGGCGACGCGCCCCCGGCCCTGGGCCGGGCCGCGGCCGAGCTGGCCGCGGACCGCAACTGGCCGGTCGTGGCCGAGCCCTCCAGCGGGGCGTGGGCGGGGTCGGTGCGCGGAGGCGCGCTGCTGCTGGGCACGCCCGCCTGGCTGGCCGCGCACCGCCCCGAGCGGGTGCTGGTGGTGGGCCGGCCGACCCTGTCCCGGCCGGTGTCGGCGCTGCTCGCCGACCCCGCCGTACGCGTGGAGACCGTCGCGGCCGCGCCGCGCTGGGCCGACGCGGGCCGCTCGACGGCGGCCGTGGGCGCGCTGCCCTCCGGGAGCCCGGCGGCCGACCCCGCCTGGCGGGACGTCTGGTGCGCGGCGGCCCACCGGGTGGGGACGGCGGTCGACGGGTTGCTCGACGCCGTCCCGGGACTGCCGGCCGGACGGCTGGCCCGCGACCTGGTGGCCGGCCTGCCCGACGGCGCCCTGCTGGTCCTCGGCTCGTCGACCCCCGTGCGCGACGTCGACCGGCTCGCCGTGCCGCGCGGCGGGATCACCGTGCTGGCCAACCGCGGGGTCGCCGGCATCGACGGCACCGTCTCGACCGCCGTCGGCGCCGCGCTCGCCCACCAGCGGGCCGGCGGGGGCCCCGCGGTGGCGCTGCTGGGCGACCTCACCTTCCTGCACGACCTGCAGGGCCTGCTCCCGGGCGACGGCGAGGCGCTGCCCGACCTCACCCTCGTCGTCCCCGACAACGACGGCGGCGGCATCTTCGCCCAGCTCGAGCCCGGGCAGTCGCGCTACGAGGCCGGGTACCGGCGGGTGTTCGGCACCCCGCACGGCCGCGACCTGGTCGCCGTGGCCGAGGCGCTCGGGTGGCCGGCGACCGCGGTGGACGGCCCGGCGCAGCTGGCCGGGGTCCTGGCGACCGGCGGGCCGCGGGTGGTCGGCGTGCGGACCGACCAGCGGGCCGAGGCGCAGCTGGCGGCGGCGCTGAGGACCGCCGCGGCGGAGGCGCTCGCGGCACCGTGACCGGGGAACGGGCCGGTTCCGGGACGGGGTGAGAGGTGCGGGCTCGGGGCTACCGTGCTCGCGTGGCCGAGCGCGACGAGCCCCGCCGAGACGCCGGCCTGGTCCTCGCCGCACACGCCGCCGTGGCGCTGGCCGGCGCCCGGAACGAGGAGCACCTCCAGCGGGCGATCACCAGCCGGGACGTCATCGGGCAGGCCAAGGGCATCCTCATGGAGCGCTACGAGCTCAACGCCGACCAGGCCTTCCCGGTGCTGGCCCGGGTCTCCCAGCAGACCAACCGCAGGCTCGTCGACATCGCCGACGAGCTCACCCGTACCAGAACGGTCCCGAGTGCCGGTTGAGCCGGTGATCGTCGGGGCAGAGGCAGCGGACGGTGCCCGGGGCGGCCGGCAGCTCCGGCGCACCCAGGCCCGGCAGTCCAGCACGAGGGCTGCCGGGCCGCCCCGTGTCGGATGGCAGGAGGACCGGCGGCGGAGCAGGCTGGGATCCCCAGCACACCGGTAGAGGAGCCTGCGATGGTCACTCCCGAACCCGAAGCCGGCCGCGAGTTCTGGCGGGACATCAAGCCCCTGGAGAACGTCTTCCGCAAGGACGCCGCCCCCGAGGTCTTCCTGCCCGACACCCTGGACGACGACGAGCGGTACTTCGTCCCGCTGTCGGAGACGGTGGGGTCGCGGCCGCTGTGGATCTCCCTGACGCAGAACCGCTGGGCCGACGTCCTCATGGCCAAGCAGGCCGGCCTGGTGAACCGGCACTACCACCCGCACCAGGTCTTCGGGTACACGCTCTCGGGCAAGTGGAGCTACCTCGAGCACGACTGGGTCGCCACCCGCGGCACGTTCGTCTACGAGACGCCAGGGGAGGCGCACACCCTGGTCGCGCACGAGTCGGACGAGCCGATGCGGGTGCACTTCAACGTCACCGGCCCGCTGATCTGGCTGGACGAGAACGGCGAGCCCGAGGGCACCTTCGACGCGTACGACTACCTGGAGCTCGCCCGCGACCACTACGAGAAGGTCGGCCTGGGCGCGGCCGCCGTGGAGAAGCTGCTGCGCTAGCTCTCGAGCGCGGCCTGGAACGCGGCGAACTTCGCCTGGGTCTCGGCCAGCTCGGCGGCCGGGTCGGAGCCGGCGACGATGCCGCAGCCGGCGAACAGCCGTGCGGCCGCGGGGTCGTCGTCGCACAGTTGCGCGCAGCGCAGGGCCAGGCCGAACTCGCCGTCCCCGCGGGCGTCGAGCCAGCCCACCGGTCCGGCGTAGCGGCCGCGGTCCATGCCCTCCAGCTCGCCGATCACCCCGGCGGCCGCCGCCGTGGGCGTGCCGCACACGGCGGCGGTGGGGTGCACCGCGCCGACGAGCTCCAGCAGGCCGGCGGCGCCGCGCGCGCCGGTGCGCCGCTGGACGCCGGCGACGTCGGTGGCCAGGTGGCGCACGTTGGCCAGCGTGAGCAGCTCCGGCTCCTCGGGCGCGGTGAGGGTCGAGCAGTACGGCTCCAGGGCGCGCACCAGCGACTCCACGGCCAGCGCGTGCTCGGCGCGGTCCTTGGCCGAGCCGAGCAGGGCGGCGGCCAGCCGCTCGTCCTCGGCGCCCGCTCCACGCGGCGCCGTCCCGGCCAGCACGCGCGAGGAGAGCTCCCGGCCGGTCCGGCGCAGCAGCAGCTCGGGGGTGGCGCCCAGCAGCCCGTCGACGGCGAAGGTCCAGCAGTCGGGGAAGCGGGCGGCCAGCCGGGCCAGCAGGGCCCGCGGGTCCAGCGGCGCGTCGGCGGTGACCAGCAGGTCACGGGCGAGCACCACCTTGGCCAGCGCCCCGGCGGCGATCCGCTCCACCGCGGCGGCCACGGTCGCGCACCAGGAGGCGGGGTCCATGGCGCCGTCGGCGTAGCGCAGCCGCCCCAGCGGTGCCGGCTCGGCCGTGGCGGCCGGCGCGTCGAGGGCGACGTCGCCGGTGGTGGTCACCCACGCCACGCCGTCCCGCCGTCCCACGACGACCTCCGGGACGACGAAGACCGACGTCCCGGCGGCCGGGTCGAAGGCGATGCTGGCGAAGACGACCGGCCCCGAGCCGGGGACGCCGAGCGGGTCGTCGACGTCGAGGCCCGCGCTGTGCTCCGCCCACCACTCGGCGGCCTCGGCCAGCGCGGACGGGCCGGAGACCTCCAGCCGCGCGGCCTCGCCCCAGCCGACCAGGCCCTCCCCGCGGCGCACCCAGGACAGGGCGCCGGCGCCCGGCAGGAGGTCCAGCAGCGCGGGCGGGTCGGGGAGCGGGGTGGTGGTGACGACAGCGGTGACCGCCTCGGTGCTGGTCACGGCTGCCGCGGTCACGGACCCAGCGTAGGCAGCCCGGTAGCGTCGCCGCCGTGGGAGACCGGCGAGAGAGCGCACACACCGCGGGGATGCGGGCCGGTCTGGACAAGCAGCCGGCCGACGTCGCGGCCATGTTCGACCGGGTCGCGCGGCGCTACGACCTGACCAACACGGTGCTCTCCGGAGGCCGGGACGCGGCCTGGCGCCGCGCGACGCGCGAGGCCCTGGGTGCCCGCCCGGGGCAGACGGTGCTCGACGTCGCCGCGGGGACCGCGGTCTCCACGGTGGAGCTGGCCGGCGGGGGCGTGCGCGCCATCGCCTGCGACTTCTCCCAGGGCATGCTCCGCGCCGGCGCGGCCCGCGCGGTGCCCAAGGTGGCCGGCGACGCCATGGCACTGCCGCTGGCCGACGAGAGCGTGGACGGCGTGGTCATCTCCTTCGGCCTGCGCAACGTCGCCGACCCCGATGCGGCGCTGCGGGAGTTCGCCCGGGTGACCCGGCCGGGCGGGACCCTCGTGGTCTGCGAGTTCTCCAGCCCCACCTGGCGGCCGTTCCGCACGCTCTACACCGAGTACCTCATGCGCGCCCTGCCGCGGATCGCCCGCGCGGTCAGCAGCAACCCGGACGCCTACGTCTACCTGGCCGAGTCGATCCGGGCCTGGCCCGATCAGCCTGCGCTGGCCGCCCGGCTGCAGGCGGCGGGCTGGGACGACGTCTCCTGGCGCGACCTCACCGGCGGCGTCGTCGCCCTGCACCGGGGCCGCAAGCCGCGGAGCTGACGCCGAGGTGCGCAGGTCGGCCTCGTCGCGCGCCGGCCGAGACGGAACCGTGACGTGCGGTTCACGGAAGCCCACTTGTCACCAAGGTCACACCCCGGCATAAGGTAGGGACGACGGACTTTGTGAAGCATTTCACAAAGTCACACGGACTCGACGCGAGGGGGCCGAGGTGGACGACGGCGACCGGCGGGCCGACGTGCTCGTCGTCGGTGCCGGCCCCGCGGGGTCCTCGGCCGCGTGGCACCTCGCGCGGGCGGGCCTGGACGTCGTCGTGCTGGAGAAGGCCCGGTTCCCGCGGGAGAAGGTCTGCGGCGACGGGCTCACGCCGCGAGGGGTGAAGGCGCTGGCCGACATGGGCGTCGACACCGCCGGCTGGGTGCGGCACAAGGGGCTGCGGGTCACCGGTGGTGGCCGGGTCGTGGAGGTGGACTGGCCGCGGCTGGCCTCGTGGCCGTCGTACAGCCTGGTCCGCAACCGCCGCGACCTCGACGCCGGGCTGGCCGCGCACGCGCAAGCCGCCGGCGCCCGGGTGGTGGAGGGCGTGACGGTCACCGGCCCGCTGCTCGACGACGCCGGGCGGGTGGCGGGGGTGCACGCCGAGGAGGGGCCCGACCGCACGCCCGCCCGCTGGACGGCGGCGCTGGTCGTCTCCGCCGAGGGGCTCTCCGGCCGGCTGGGCAAGGCGCTGGGCCTGGTCCGCCGCGAGGACCGGCCGCTCGGGGTCGCCGTCCGCCGGTACGTCCGCTCCCCGCGCACCCACGACGACTACCTCGACATCTCCTTCGACCTGTCCCCCTCCGGCCCCAGTGCGGACTCCATGCCCGGCTACGGCTGGGCGTTCGGCATGGGCGACGGCACCAGCAACGTCGGGTTCGGCCTGCTCGACCGGCGCCGGGGCACCGGCGCGGAGCCGCGCGCGGTGCTGCGCGAGTGGCTGGCGACCCTGCCGGCGGAGTGGCAGTTCGGCGACGAGCACGCGGTCACCCCGCTGCGCGGCGCCGGCCTGCCCATGGCGCTGCACCGCCGCCCGGCCTACACGCGGGGGCTGCTGCTGGCCGGGGACGCCGCCGGCACGGTCAACCCGTTCAACGGCGAGGGCATCAGCTACGCGCTGGAGACCGGGCGGATGGCCGCGGAGGCGGCGATCGAGGCCCTCGCCCGCCCCGAGGGGCTCGCACGGGAGGCGGCGCTGCGGTCCTACCCGGCCCGGCTGCGCGAGGACTACGGCCGCCACCACCGGCTGGGCACGGCCTTCCTCGCGCTGCTCGACCGGCCCGGGCTGGTCCGCTTCGCCACCGCGCACGGCCTCAAGCGGCCCGCGATGGTCGACGCGGCGCTCCGGCTCATGGGCAACCTCTCCGACGGCCGGGACGGCGACCGGTTCGATCGCGTCGTCTCCGTGCTCACCCGACTGGCTCCGGCGGTCTGACCGTGCGCGCCGGACCACCCCAGGAACCCCTCGCCGGAGGGCGCTGCTGATGCTGTCGACCTACGTCCCGATCGTCGGGCTGTTCGCCCTGGGCGCGGCGTTCGCGCTGTTCTCCGTGACGGTCGCGCCCTACGTGGGCCCGCGCCGCTACAACCGGGCCAAGCTCGACGCCTACGAGTGCGGCATCGAGCCGGTGGACCAGCCCCTGACCGGCGGCCGCTTCCCGGTGAAGTACTACCTCGTCGCGATGCTCTTCATCGTCTTCGACATCGAGATCGTCTTCCTCTACCCGTGGGCGGTCGCCAACGACGCGCTCGGCGTCTTCGGGCTGGTCGAGATGGTCGTGTTCATCGCCACCGTGTTCATCGCGTACGCCTACGTGTGGCGTCGCGGCGGGCTGGACTGGGACTGACGGGAGCCGATCCATGGGACTCGAGGAGAAGCTGCCGAGCGGCGTGCTGCTGACGACGGTGGAGAAGCTGGTCAACTGGACCCGCAAGTCCTCGCTGTGGCCGGCCACCTTCGGCCTGGCCTGCTGCGCGATCGAGATGATGGCCACCGGCGCCGGCCGCTACGACCTGGCCCGCTTCGGCATGGAGGTCTTCCGGGCCTCGCCGCGCCAGGCCGACCTGATGATCGTGGCCGGCCGGGTGAGCCAGAAGATGGCGCCGGTCCTGCGGCAGATCTACGACCAGATGCCCGAGCCCCGCTGGGTGCTGGCGATGGGCGTCTGCGCCAGCTCCGGCGGGATGTTCAACAACTACGCGATCGTGCAGGGCGTCGACCACATCGTCCCGGTGGACATGTACCTGCCCGGCTGCCCGCCGCGGCCGGAGATGCTCACCGACGCGATCCTCAAGCTGCACCACAAGATCATGAACGAGCCGCTCGGGGCGAAGCGGGCTCGTGAGCTGGAGCAGGCGCGGGCCGAGGGGCGGGCGAAGGACCTGCACGTCGAGATGCCCTCGACGGTGCGGGTGGACAAGGCGGCGCGGGCGGCCTACGAGCGCGCCGCGGCCGAGCGGCGCACCGGCCAGTTCGCCATCGAGCAGCGCGGGGGCAACGCCGTGCTGCTGCCCGAGCCCTACGTCAGGAGCGGGATCGCGACGACGACGGCCGAGCGAGCATCGCAGGGAGCGCCAGCGACCGAGGAGCGGAACGAGGCCGGAGTCGAGCAGGTGTCACGGTGACCGGCCCGGGCGACCGCAGCGGCACGGACGCCGGCCAGGGCGCGGTGGCTCCCTCGGGTGGCTTCCGCAAGGGCGCGTTCGGCGTCTCCGGGAGCGGGGACACCTCCGGGTTCGGCGGCCTGGTCCGCGTCGAGCCCGGTGGGGCGGTCGCGCTCCACTCGACGGACCGCCCCTACGGGGGCTGGTTCGACGAGGTCACCGACGCGCTCATCGAGGCCGTCGGCCAGGAGACCTACGACGCCGCGGTGCAGCGGGTGCTCGTCGACCGCGGGGAGATCACCTACTTCGTCGCCCGCGAGCACCTCCTGACGCTGGTGCGGGCGCTGCGGGACGACGAGGCCCTGCGCTTCGAGCTGTGCAGCAGCGTCTCCGGGGTCGACTACCTCGACAGCGGCGGCCCGGCGGTCGCCCCGGGACGGCCACGGCTGCACGTCGTCTACCACCTGACCTCGATGACCTACCGCCGGCGCATCCGGCTGGAGGTCGCGGTGACCGCCGAGGACCCGCACGTCCCGTCGGTCGTGCCGGTCTACCCGACGGCGGACTGGCACGAGCGGGAGACCTGGGACATGTTCGGCGTCGTCTTCGACGGCCACCCGGCGCTGACCCGGATCCTCATGCCCGACGACTGGGACGGCCACCCCCAGCGCAAGGACTACCCGCTCGGCGGGGTCCCGGTCGAGTACCACGACGCGACCATCCCGCCCCCCGACACCCGGCGGAGCTACCGATGACGACGACCGATCCGTACGCCGGCTCGTACGAGACCACCGAGGGGCGCGTCTACACCGTCACCGGCGGGGACTGGGACCAGACGCTCGGCACCGAGGCCTACGGCGAGGAGCGGCTCGTCGTCAACATGGGGCCGCAGCACCCGTCCACCCACGGCGTCCTGCGCCTGGTGCTCGACCTCGAGGGCGAGACGGTCACCAAGGCGCGGGTGGTCATCGGCTACCTGCACACCGGCATCGAGAAGAACACCGAGTACCGCACCTGGACGCAGGGCACGACCTTCGTGACGCGGATGGACTACCTGTCCCCGCTGTTCAACGAGACCGGCTACTCCATGGCCGTCGAGAAGCTGCTCGGCATCGAGGTGCCGCAGCGGGCGCAGACCATCCGCGTGCTGGTGATGGAGCTCAACCGCATCGCCTCGCACCTGGTCGCGCTGGCCACCTTCGGCATGGAGATGGGCGCGCTCACCGGGATGACCAACGGCTTCCGGGAGCGGGAGCTGGTCCTCGACCTGCTCGAGGAGATCACCGGGCTGCGGATGAACCACGCCTACGTCCGCCCCGGAGGCCTCGCGCAGGACCTCCCGGAGGGCGCGGTCGAGCACATCCGGGAGTTCCTCGACGTCATGCCCGCCCGGGTGGCCGACTTCCACAAGCTGCTCACCGGCCAGCCGATCTGGCAGCGCCGGCTCAAGGACGCCGGGTACCTCGACGTCACCGGCTGCGTCGCGCTCGGCGTCACCGGCCCGGTGCTGCGGGCCACCGGTCTGCCGTGGGACCTGCGCAAGGTGGAGCCCTACCTGGGCTACGACACCTACGACTTCGAGGTGCCGACCGCCGACACCTGCGACGCGTGGGGGCGCTACCTGGTCCGCATGGCCGAGGTGAACGAGTCGTTGAAGATCATCGAGCAGGCGCTGGACCGGCTCGAGCCGGGCCCGGTGATGGTGCAGGACAAGAAGATCGCCTGGCCCGCGCAGCTCTCCCTCGGCCCCGACGGCATGGGCAACTCCCTCGAGCACGTCCAGCACATCATGGGCCAGTCGATGGAGGCCCTGATCCACCACTTCAAGCTGGTCACCGAGGGCTTCCGGGTGCCGGCCGGGCAGGTGTACGTGCCGATCGAGTCACCCCGCGGCGAGCTCGGCTACCACGTGGTCAGCGACGGCGGCACCCGGCCGTGGCGGGTCCACGTGCGCGACCCCAGCTTCGTCAACCTGCAGGCGACGGCCGCGATGAGCGAGGGCGGCATGATCGCCGACGTCATCGCGGCGATCGCCTCCCTGGACCCGGTGATGGGGGGAGTGGATCGATGAGCGCTCTTCCTGGGAGTGCGGAGGGGACGGCGGTCACGGGGCTGGACTCCAGCCCGGTCGAGCCCGCCCCGGCCGACCTGCCGCCGCTGACCGAGCAGACGCGGCTCGAGGCGCGGGAGATCATCGCCCGCTACCCGCAGCCGCGCTCGGCCCTGCTGCCGATGCTGCACCTGGTGCAGAGCTACCAGGGCTACGTCTCGCCCGAGGGCGTGGCGCTGTGCGCCGAGGAGCTCGGGCTGACCAAGGCCGAGGTGGGCGCGGTCGCGACGTTCTACACGATGTACAAGCGCCGTCCCACCGGCCGGCACCTGGTCAGCGTGTGCACGAACACGCTGTGCGCCGTCCTCGGCGGGCAGCGGATCTTCGACGCGCTCGCCGCCGACCTCGACGTCCACCACGACGAGACCGCCCCCGACGGCTCGGTCACCCTCGAGCACGCCGAGTGCCTGGCCGCCTGCGACTACGCCCCCGTGGTCACCGTCGACTACGAGTTCTACGACCAGCAGGACGTCGAGAGCGCCCGCGCGCTGGTCGCGGCCCTGCGGCGCGGTGAGAAGCCGCACCCCACCCGGGGCGCGCCGCTCACCGACTTCCGCGGGATCTCCCGGCAGCTGGCCGGCTTCGACCAGTTCGGCAGCGAGCGGGCCCGGCGGGCCGCGATCGACGCCGAGGGGGCCATCGGCCCGACGCTGGCCGGCCTGCGGCTGGCCGCCGAGCGGGGGGAGGCGGCGCCGCCGATGCCCGGGCCGGAGCAGCCGCCGGCCGACACCGGCGAGCCCCGCGAGACCGTGCGGCCCTCCGGCCGCACCGGCGAGACGCCGGAGAGGGAGGCCGCCGACGCGCGCGTCGCCGCCGCCGACACCCCGGCCGAGCGGGCCGGTGCCGCGCAGGCCCACCCCGACGAGGGCGCCGAGTACGGGCAGCCGCGAGGCCGGCAGCGGGCCGGCACGGAGAACCCGCCCGCCGCCGAACCCGCCACCGGCACCACCCCCACAGACAGCAAGGAGGCCTGACCCGTGCCTCTCGCACCCGTCCTCACCTCGCGCTGGGCCGAGCCGCAGTCCTGGCGGCTGTCGACCTACGAGCGGCTCGACGGCTACACCGCGCTGCGCACCGCCCTGGACATGGGCCCCGACGAGCTGGTCGCCCTGGTCAAGGACTCCGGCCTGCGCGGCCGCGGCGGCGCGGGCTTCCCGACCGGCATGAAGTGGAGCTTCATCCCGCAGCCCAAGCCCGGCGAGACGCCGACCGGGCCGGCGGCGATGCCCAAGTACCTCGTGGTCAACGCCGACGAGGGGGAGCCGGGCACCTGCAAGGACCTCCCGCTGATGATGGCCGACCCGCACTCGCTCATCGAGGGCGTGGTCATCGCGGCCTACGCCATCCGCTCGCACATGGCGGTCATCTACGTCCGCGGCGAGGCCGTGCACGCCCACCGCCGGCTGGTCAACGCCGTGCAGGAGGCCTACGAGGCCGGCTACCTCGGCACCGACATCCTGGGCTCGGGCTACGACCTGGAGCTCATCGTCCACGCGGGCGCCGGCGCCTACATCTGCGGCGAGGAGACCGCGCTGCTCGACTCGCTCGAGGGCTACCGGGGCCAGCCGCGCCTCAAGCCGCCGTTCCCCGCCGTCGCCGGCCTCTACGGCGCCCCGACGGTGATCAACAACGTGGAGACGCTGGCCAGCGTGCCGTTCGTCGTCCGCGGCGGCTCGGACTGGTTCAAGGAGTTCGGCCCGGAGAAGTCGCCCGGCCCCAAGATCTACTCGCTGTCGGGCCGCGTCGTCCGCCCCGGCCAGTACGAGGCCCCCATGGGGACGACGATGCGCGAGCTGCTGGAGATGGCCGGCGGCATCCGCCCGGGCCACGAGCTGAAGTTCTGGACGCCGGGCGGCTCGTCGACGCCGTACTTCACCCCCGAGCACCTCGACGTCCCGCTCGACTTCGACTCCGTGGCCGCCGCGGGCTCGATGCTGGGCACCACCGCGCTGATGGTCTTCGACGAGACCGACTCGATCGTCGAGGCCACCCTGCGGTTCACCGAGTTCTACGCGCACGAGAGCTGCGGCAAGTGCACCCCCTGCCGGGAGGGCACGTACTGGCTGGTCCAGATCCTGCAGCGGCTGGTCGACGGGAGGGGGACGGCGGCCGACCTCGACCTGCTGACCGACACCTGCGACAACATCCTGGGCCGCTCCTTCTGCGCCCTCGGTGACGGCGCGACCAGCTGCATCTCCAGCTCCCTGAAGTACTTCCGCGACGACTACGTCGCGCTCCTGCCGCCGGAGGAACAGGCCCGCCTGGGCCGCAGCCTCCGGCTCGAGCCCGTCGGAGTGGCCTCGTGACCGAGTTCGTGAGGTCACGCACGGGCGCAGCACGACACGGCGCCGGTCCGACGAGCGCCAGCGAGGAGGACCAGTGACGACGCCCCAGCCCGCACCGGCCGCGGTGCCGGCCGTCCCCGGCCCGCACACGCCGCCGGACGCCGTCCACTGCACCATCGACGGCTTCGACGTGGCCGTGCCCAAGGGGACGCTGATCATCCGGGCCGCGGAGATGATCGGCGTCCAGATCCCCCGGTTCTGCGACCACCCGCTGCTCGAGCCGGTCGGCGCCTGCCGGCAGTGCCTGGTCGAGGTCGAGGGGCAGCGCAAGCCGGTGGCCTCCTGCACCATGCCGGTCACCGAGGGCATGGTGGTGAAGACCCAGCTCACCAGCCCGGTCGCCGACAAGGCGCAGCAGGGCACGATGGAGCTGCTGCTGATCAACCACCCGCTGGACTGCCCGGTCTGCGACAAGGGCGGCGAGTGCCCGCTGCAGAACCAGGCGATGAGCAACGGCCGCGCGGAGAGCCGGTTCGTCGACGTCAAGCGGACCTATCCCAAGCCGCTGCCGATCAGCACCGAGGTCCTGCTCGACCGCGAGCGCTGCGTGCTCTGCGCCCGGTGCACCCGGTTCTCCCAGCAGGTGGCCGGCGACCCGTTCATCGAGCTGTTCGAGCGCGGCGCGCTGGAGCAGGTGGCGATCTACGAGGACGAGCCGTTCTCCTCCTACTTCTCCGGCAACACCACCCAGATCTGCCCGGTCGGCGCCCTGACCAGCGCCCAGTACCGGTTCCGCTCCCGCCCGTTCGACCTGCGCAGCGAGCCCAGCGTCTGCGAGCACTGCGCGTCGGGCTGCGCGCAGCGCACCGACTACCGCCGGGGCAAGGTGCTGCGCCGGCTGGCGGGGGAGGACCCGCAGGTCAACGAGGAGTGGAACTGCGACAAGGGGCGCTGGGCCTTCCGGTACGCCACCGCCAACGACCGGCTGACCACACCGCTCGTCCGGCGCGACGGCGTGCTGACGCCGGCCTCCTGGCCAGAGGCGTGGGCCGCGGCCGCGGAGGGGCTGCGCGCCGCACGGGACGCGGGCGGCGTCGGCGTCCTGCCCGGCGGCCGGCTCACCGTCGAGGACGCCTACGCCTACGCCAAGTTCGCCCGGGTCGCGCTGGGCACCAACGACGTCGACGCCCGCGCCCGCGCGCACTCGGCGGAGGAGCTGGCCTTCCTCGCCGCCCACGTCGCCGGCACCGGCCCGGCCAACGGGGCGGTCACCTACGCCGACCTCGCCGCGGCCCCGGCCGTGGTCCTGGCCGGGCTCG
This sequence comes from Geodermatophilus sp. SYSU D00965, assembly GCF_054050075.1. NCBI lineage: Bacteria > Bacillati > Actinomycetota > Actinomycetes > Geodermatophilales > Geodermatophilaceae > Geodermatophilus > Geodermatophilus sp. SYSU D00965. The sequence goes on from NZ_JBJGYQ010000005.1 coordinate 20,357, forward strand.
AGCCGGAGGAGGAGTCGCCGATCCTCTTCCTCCGGCTGCGCCGTGCCGTGCGCACCCGCGGGCTGGCCGTCTTCGACCTCGCCCCGTTCGTGACCCGCGCCGCGGAGAAGCTGCAGGCCACGGTGCTCACCACCCTGCCCGGCACCGAGGCCCGGTCCCTGGCGGCGCTCGCCGAGGGCACCTGGGGCGGCCCGGCGGTCGAGGCGGTCCGGCGGCCCGGCGCGATCGTGCTCGCCGGTGAGCGGCTGGCCGAGGTCCCCGGCGCCTTCTCCGCCCTGGCCGCCCTCGCCCGGGCCACCGGCGCCCGTGTCGCCTGGGTGCCCCGCCGCGCGGGCGAGCGCGGCGCGGTCGAGGCCGGGGCGCTGCCGACGCTGCTGCCCGGCGGCCGCCCGGTCACCGACGCCGGCGCCCGCGCGCAGGTCGCCGCCGCCTGGGGCGTGCCCGAGCTGCCGGCCACGCCGGGCCGCGACACGACCGGCATCCTCACCGCGATCACCCACGGGCGGCTCAAGGGGCTGCTCGTCGGCGGGGTGGACCCCGCCGACCTGCCCGACCCGCAGCTGGCCCTGGCCGCCCTGGCCGACGCCGACTTCGTGGTCAGCCTCGAGCTGTTCCCGAGCGCGGTCACCGAGTACGCCGACGTCGTCCTCCCGGTGGCTGCCGCGCCGGAGAAGGCCGGTGGCTACCTGGACTGGGAGGGCCGGCTGCGGTCCTTCGACGCCACGCTGCACGGCACCGGCCAGCTGCCCGACGGCCGCGTGCTGCAGGGGCTGGCCGACGAGCTCGACGTCGACCTGCGGCTGCCCGCGCCCGAGGTGGCCCGCGCCGAGCTCGCCGCGCTCGGGGCCCTCGCCGTCCGGCCCGAGGTCACCGGCCTGGACGTCGCCCCGCCGGCGGACCCGCCGCTGACCGAGGACGAGGCGGTACTGGCCTCCTGGCGGCAGCTGCTCGACGTCGGCACCCTGCAGCGGGACGAGCCCGAGCTGGCCGACACCGCCCGCCCGGCGGTCGTCCGGGTCGGCAAGGACGTCGCCCGCCGGCTGGGCCTGGCCGACGGCGACCCGCTCACCGTCTGCGGCGCGATGGGGGAGGTCACCCTGCCCGTGCTCGTCACCGAGATGCCCGACCAGGTGGTCTGGCTGCCGATGCGCTCACCCGGCAGCGAGGTCAGGACCTCACTGGGCACACCCCCCGGCGGCGTCGTCCGCCTCGCGACCGTTCCTGGACCCACCCCTGCCACCCCGACGGGAGGGGCCTCGTGACCGTGCTCGCGGCGGAGAACCAGCCCACCCTGGCCGACTTCGGGCACGACGTCTGGTGGATCGTGCTCATCAAGATCGTCGGCGTCTTCGTCGTCCTGGTGCTGATGACGCTGTTCGCGATCGTCTTCGAGCGCAAGGTCGTCGCCCGGATGCAGCAGCGGATCGGCCCCAACCGGGTCGGCCCCCGCGGCTACCTGCAGAGCCTCGCCGACGGGCTGAAGCTGGCGTTCAAGGAAGACATCATGCCTGCGCTCGCGGACAAGCCGGTCTACTTCCTGGCCCCGGTCATCGCCGCGATCCCGGCCTTCCTGGCCTTCTCGGTGATCCCGCTCGGCCCGACGGTGAGCATCTTCGGCCAGCGCACCCCGCTGCAGCTGACCGACGCCCCCATCGGCGTCCTGGTGGTGCTCGCCTGCTCGGCGATGGGCGTCTACGGCATCGTGCTCGCCGGCTGGGCCTCCGGCTCGACCTACCCGCTGCTGGGCAGCCTGCGCAGCGCCGCGCAGATGGTGAGCTACGAGATCGCGATGGGGCTGTCGATCGTCGCGGTGTTCCTCTACGCCGGCTCGATGTCGACCTCGGAGATCGTCGCCGCCCAGGCCGACGGCACCCAGCTGTCGTTCTTCGGGCTGGAGTTCACCGGACCCAGCTGGTACGCGATCCTGCTGCCGGTCTCCTTCGTCATCTACTGCGTCGCCGTGGTGGGCGAGACCAACCGCGCCCCGTTCGACCTGCCCGAGGCCGAGAGCGAGCTGGTCGGCGGCTTCCACACCGAGTACTCGTCGCTGAAGTTCGCGCTGTTCTTCCTCGCCGAGTACATCAACATGGTCACCGTCTCGGCGCTGGCCGCGACGCTGTTCCTCGGCGGCTGGCGGGCACCGTGGCCGCTGTCGATCTGGGACGGCGCCAACAGCGGCTGGTGGCCGCTGCTGTGGTTCTTCCTCAAGGTCGTCGTCGCGCTGTTCGTCTTCATCTGGCTGCGCGGCACGCTGCCCCGGCTCCGCTACGACCAGTTCATGCGCTTCGGCTGGAAGGTGCTGGTGCCGACGGCGCTGGTCTGGATCCTCGCCGTCGCGACGATGCGCACCGTGGCCCGCGAGGCGGACCTGTCCACCGGCGAGGTGGCGCTGTTCGTCGGCGTCCCCATCGCGCTGCTCGTCCTCGCCGGGCTGCTCGTGGCCAGCCGGGTGAGCAACCGCGACACCCGCATCGCGGCCACCAAGGCCGCCGCGGGGTCGGTCCACCCGACCGACGCCGAGCCGGAGGTGCTGCCGCCGACCGGGCCGCGGCGCCGCCCGGCCGGCGGTCCGAGCCGCGCCGAGGGCGGCTTCCCCGTCCCGCCCATGGACCTGGCGGTGCCGCCGTCCCCACGGCTGCGCAGCCGGGACACCGTCGCCGCCGGCGGGGTCGTCAGCACCGGGCGGCGGGGCGCCCGCACCGGAGAGGAGGACGGCGATGCCTGAGCAGGACCCGTCCACGGACGGCAGCGAGAAGGGCCTGGCCCAGGCCGCCCGCGGCGAGCTCGCGCGCCGCGACGGGGACGCGGGCCCGGTCAAGCGGTCCAGCCGGCTACCGGGCCCGGCCCAGGGCTTCGGGGTCACCTTCGCGCAGATCTTCCGCAAGGTGACCACCGAGGAGTACCCCTACGTGCCCAAGGTGACCAAGCCGCGCTACCACGGGCGGCACGTGCTCAACCGGCACCCCGACGGGCTGGAGAAGTGCGTCGGGTGCGAGCTGTGCGCCTGGGCCTGCCCGGCCGACGCCATCTACGTCGAGGGCGGCGACAACACCGAGGACGCCCGCTACTCACCGGGCGAGCGGTACGGGCGCGTCTACCAGATCAACTACCTGCGCTGCATCTTCTGCGGGCTGTGCATCGAGGCCTGCCCCACCCGCTCGCTGACGATGAGCAACGACTTCGAACTCGCCGACGACAACCGGCAGGACCTGATCTACACCAAGGAGCAGCTCATGGCCCCGCTCCTGCCCGGCATGGAGGCCCCGCCGCACCCCATGCGGCTCGGGGACGACGAGCGTGACTACTACGTCCGGACGCCGGACCCGGCATCGCCGGCCGAGCCCGTCACCGAGGAGCGGGTGTGAGCGCGCTGGCCGCGGCCGCTGACGGGGGCGTGCAGATCGGCACCGGCGAGGCCGTCGTCTTCTGGATCCTCGGCCCGATCGCCGTGGCCGGCGCGCTGGGCATGGTGCTCTCGCGCAACGCCGTCCACTCGGCGCTGTGGCTGGTCAACACCATGCTGGCGCTGGGCGTCTTCTACGTCGTCCAGGAGGCGCCGTTCCTCGGTGCGGTGCAGATCATCGTCTACACCGGCGCGATCATGATCCTCTTCCTGTTCGTCCTCATGCTGGTCGGCCGGGACTCCTCCGACTCGGTCGTGGAGACCCTGCGCGGGCAGCGGGTGGCCGCGATCGTGCTCGGCATCGGGTTCGCCGGGCTGGTCGGCGCCGGCATCGCCCGGGCCACCCAGGACCTCCCGCTCGCCGGGCTCGCGGCGGTGCAGGGCGGCGACAACAGCAACATCGAGGTGGTCGCCCAGGTGCTGTTCACCCGGTACCTGCTGGCGTTCGAGGTCACCAGCGCGCTGCTCATCACCGCCGCGGTCGGCGCCATGGTGCTGGCGCACATCGAGCGGGAGCCCGGCAGCCGCCGCACGCAGAAGGAGCTCTCCCGGGCGCGGTTCCTCACCGACCGGCCGCAGACCCTGCCCGGTCCTGGCGTCTACGCCCGGGCCAACTCCGTGGCCGCCCCGGCGCTGCTGCCCGACGGCCGGCCGGCCGAGGACAGCTTCGCCACCGGCATCGACCCCCAGGAGGTCGAGCAGATGCCCCGTCCCACCGGCCGGGCGGAGCTCGGCAGCCCCGACGCGGCGCTCGGCACGCTCGACCCGGCACCGGAGGAGCGGCCGTGAGTCCCGCGAACTACCTGGTGCTGGCCGCGATCCTGTTCACCATCGGCGCGGTCGGGGTGCTGGTGCGGCGCAACGCGATCGTCGTGTTCATGTGCATCGAGCTGATGCTCAACTCGGTGAACCTCACGCTGGTCACCTTCGCGCGGGCCGGCGGCACCGTCGACGGCCAGATCATGGCGTTCTTCGTCATGGTCGTCGCCGCGGCCGAGGTCGTCGTCGGCCTCGCGATCATCATGTCGATCTACCGGACCCGCCGGTCGGCGTCGGTCGACGACGCCAACCTGCTCAAGTACTGAGAACGGGGACCGGTCGATGGAAACAGTGCCCGCCGACGGGCTGCTCTCCGCGTCCTGGCTGCTGATCGCGCTGCCGCTGGCCGGCGCCGCCGTGCTGCTGCTCGGCGGCCGCCGCACCGACCGCTGGGGCCACCTGCTGGGCGTGGCCACGGTCGTCGTGGCGTTCGTCATCGGCCTGGTCTGCACCCTCCAGCTCGACGGGCGCGCGGTGAGCGTCGACCTGTTCACCTTCGTCTCGGCCGGCTCGCTGGACGTCAGCGCCGGCCTGCTCTACGACCCGCTGTCCGCGGCGTTCGTGCTGCTGATCACCGGCGTGGGCGCGCTCATCCACGTCTACTCGGTCGGGTACATGGCGCACGACCCCGGCCGCCGCCGCTTCTTCGCCTACCTCAACCTGTTCGTCGCGGCGATGCTGCTGCTGGTCCTCGGCAACAACTTCGTGATGCTCTACGTGGGCTGGGAGGGCGTCGGCCTGGCGTCGTACCTGCTCATCGCCTTCTGGTACACCCGCCCGTCGGCGGCGACCGCGGCGAAGAAGGCGTTCATCATGAACCGGGTCGGCGACGTCGGCCTGGCGCTGGCGATCTTCCTGATGTTCGCCCAGCTCGGCACGGTCAGCTACGAGGGCGTCTTCGGCGCCGTCGGCACGCTGGCCGGCGGCACCGTCACCGCCCTCGGCCTGCTGCTGCTGCTCGGCGCGTGTGGCAAGTCCGGCCAGTTCCCGTTGCAGGCGTGGCTGCCCGACGCGATGGAGGGCCCGACCCCGGTCTCGGCGCTCATCCACGCCGCGACCATGGTCACCGCCGGCGTCTACCTCATCGCCCGCTGCGCCCCGATCTACGACGAGACGGCGACCGCCCGCGCCGTCGTGCTCGCCGTCGGCGCGATCACGCTGACGATCGGCGCGATCGCCGGCTGCGCGCAGGACGACATCAAGAAGGTGCTCGCCTACTCGACGGTCAGCCAGATCGGCTACATGTTCCTGGCCGTCGGGCTGGGCCCGGTCGGCTACGTCGCGGGCCTGGCGCACCTGTTCACCCACGGCTTCTTCAAGGCCGGGCTGTTCCTCGGCGCCGGGTCGGTCATGCACGCCATGAACGACTCGGTGGACATGCGCCGCTTCGGCGGGCTGGCCTCCCGGATGCGGACCACCTTCGTCACCTTCGGGCTGGGCTACCTCGCCCTGATCGGCTTCCCGTTCCTGTCCGGCTTCTACACCAAGGACGCGATCATCGAGGCCGCCTTCGACCGCGGCGACGGCTGGGGCTACCTGCTGGGCACGGTGGCGATCCTGGCGGCCGGGCTCACCGCCTTCTACATGACCCGGCTGATGCTGATGACCTTCTTCGGCCGGCCGCGGTGGGAGGAGGGCGTCCACCCGCACGAGGCGCCGCCGGTCATGACCGTGCCGATGGTCGTGCTGGCCGTCGGCTCGGTCGTCGCCGGGTTCCTCCTGGTGGTGGCCTTCCCGCTGGAGGAGTGGTTCGCGCCGGTGTTCGGTGAGCCCGAGGCCGCGGAGCACGTGGTGGCGCCGCTGCTGGTGAGCGTGTTCGTGACCCTCGCGATGCTGCTCGGTGTCGGCGCCGCGTGGCTGTTCGTCGGCCGCCGCGAGGTCCCGGTGACCGCGCCGGCGCGCGTCGCCCTGCCCGTCCGGGCCGCCCGCCACGCGCTGTACGCCGACACGGTCAACGAGTCGCTGTTCATGCGGCCCGGCCAGTGGCTGACCCGCGCGCTGGTCTTCGTCGACAACCGCGGGGTGGACGGCGCGGTCAACGGGCTGGCCGCGACGCTGGGCGGCTCGTCGTCCCGGCTCGGCCGCACGCAGACCGGCTTCGTGCGCTCCTACGCCCTGTCGATGCTCGGCGGAGCGGTCGTCGTCGCCGGCGCGCTGCTGGCGGTGACGGCCGGATGAGCCGCTCCACCCTCCTGCCACCGGGCGGGAGCGAACGGCAGGGGTTCCCCACGGACCGAGAGGCGACGTCGTGACCGACTTCCCGTGGCTGCTGGCGATGATCGTCGTGCCCGCGGCCGGGGCGGCCGTCGTCGCCGCCCTGCCCAAGGGCCGCGACGACCTCGCCAAGCAGGTCGCGCTCGGCGTCAGCGGCCTGGTGCTCCTGCTGGCCGTCCTGGCCACGGTGGCCTTCGACACCGCGGGCCCGCGGTTCCAGCTGACGACGTCGGTCCCCTGGATCCCGGACTTCGGCGTCGACTTCGCCCTCGGCGTCGACGGCATCGCGCTGGTCATGCTGTTGCTCATCGGCGTCCTGGTGCCGGTGGTCGTGGTCGCCTCGTGGCGGGACACCCCGACCACCCGGCGCTCCATGCGGACCTTCTTCGCCTGGCTGCTGCTGCTCGAGGCGCTGCTGGTCGGCGTCTTCGCCGCCACCGACGTCTTCCTCTTCTACGTCTTCTTCGAGGCGATGCTGGTCCCGATGTACTTCCTGATCGGCAGCTTCGGCGGGCCGCGACGGCAGTACGCGGCGGTCAAGTTCTTCCTCTACAGCCTGGTCGGCGGCCTGGTCATGCTGGCCGCGGTGATCGGGCTGTACGTGGTGAGCAACAGCCAGCTGGGGGAGGGGACGTTCGCCTTCGACGCGCTGCGGCAGCTCGAGATCGACCCGGGCGTGCAGAAGCTGCTGTTCCTCGGCTTCTTCGTCGCCTTCGCGATCAAGGCGCCGCTGGTGCCCTTCCACACCTGGCTGCCCGACTCCGGTGCCGAGGCCCCGATCGGTGGCGCGGTGCTGCTGGTCGGCGTCCTGGACAAGGTCGGCACCTTCGGGTTCATCCGCTACTGCCTGCCGCTGTTCCCCGACGCCTCGCGGGACCTCGCCCCGCTGGTCCTCGTGCTCGCCGTCGTCGGCATCCTCTACGCCGCGTTGCTGGCGATGGGCCAGTCGGACATGAAGCGGCTGGTGTCCTACACCTCGATCGCCCACTTCGGCTTCATCGCGCTGGGCATCTTCGCCTTCACCACCGAGGCGGCCACCGGCGCGGTGCTCTACATGGTCAACCACGGCATCGCGACCGGGCTGCTGTTCCTGGTGGTCGGCATGCTGATCGCCCGCGGCGGCTCCCGGCTGATCGGCGACTACGGCGGCGTCGCCGCGCAGGCGCCCCTGCTGGCCGGCGTGTTCCTCGTGGCGGGCCTGGCCACGTTGTCGCTGCCGGGCACGAACAGCTTCGTCAGCGAGCTCCTCGTGCTGATCGGGTCGTTCCCGGAGCTCCCCGCCTACACGGTGCTGGCGACCGTCGGCATCATCCTGGCCGCCCTGTACGTGCTGCTCATGTACCAGCGCACCATGCACGGTCCGCCCCGCGGCGTGCTCCTCGAGCCCTCGGGCACGACGGCGATCCCGGCCGAGGGCGGGGGCACCGCCACCCTGACCGCCCCGGCGCCGGCGCGGCTGCGGGTGCGCGACCTGTCCCGCCGGGAGCTGGCCGTGGCCGCGCCGATGGTCGCGCTGATCATCGCGCTCGGCGTCTACCCGCAGCCGCTGCTGGACCTCATCGAGCCCGCGGTCGCCGCGACGATGAGCGACGTCGGCGCGGACCCCGCCGGCGTGCAGCCGGCCACCACCGACGGGGGGAACTGATGATGGTCAGCGCGGTGGACGCGATCCAGGCGCCGAGCCTGTCGATGGGCGCCCTCACGCCGCTGCTGCTCGTGTTCGGGGCCGCCTGCGTCGGGGTCCTGGTCGAGGCGTTCGCCCCGCGGGAGGTCCGCCACCCGGTGCAGGTCGCCGTCGCCCTCCTCGGAACCGTCGGCGGCCTGGTGACCAGCCTGCTGCTCGCCGGGTCGCGGGAGGTCACCGCCGGCGGCGCGCTCGCCGTCGACGGCCCGGCGGTCTTCCTGATGGCCACCATCGCCGGCTTCGGGGCGCTGTCGATCCTGCTGTTCGCCGAGCGCTCGCTGGACCCGGCCCGCTCGGCGTTCGTCGCGGCGGCCGCGGTGCCCGCGGGCAGCCCGCGCGACCGCGAGCTGATGACCGCCCCGCGGGTGCAGACCGAGGTCTACCCGCTGGCCACCTTCGCCGTCGGCGGCATGATGCTGTTCGTCGCCTCCAACGACCTGCTCATCATGTTCGTCGCGCTCGAGGTGCTCAGCCTGCCGCTCTACCTGATCAGCGGGCTGGCCCGGCGTCGCCGGCTGCTCTCCCAGGAGGCGGCGCTGAAGTACTTCCTCCTGGGAGCGTTCGCCTCGGCGTTCTTCCTCTACGGGCTGGCGCTGGTCTACGGCGCCACCGGCAGCGTGCGGTTCTCCGACATCCGGGCGGCGGCCGCGGCGAGCGGCAGCGACGTGCTGCTGGTCCTGGGCCTGGCGCTGCTGATCGTGGGGCTGCTGTTCAAGGCCAGCGTGGCGCCGTTCCACTCCTGGACGCCGGACGTCTACCAGGGCGCCCCGACGCCGGTCACCGCGTTCATGGGCGCGTGCACCAAGGTCGCCGCGTTCGGTGCCATCCTCCGGCTGCTCTACGTGGCCTTCGGCACCAGCGAGTGGACCTGGCGGCCGATCGTGTACGGCATCGCCATCGTCTCGATGGTCGTCGGCGCCGTCCTCGGCCTCACCCAGACCGACCTCAAGCGGATGCTGGCGTACTCCTCCATCGCGCACGCGGGCTTCCTGCTCACCGGTGTCATCGGCTACGGCGGTGGCGCGGCCGGCACCGACTCCGGGCTGGGCGCGACGATGTTCTACCTGCTGGCCTACGGCCTGACCACGCTCGGGGTCTTCGCCCTGCTGACGCTGGTCCGGGACGGTGACGGCGAGGCGACGTACCTGGCCAAGTGGGCGGGGCTCGGCCGGCGCTCGCCGCTGATCGCCGCCGTCATGACCCTGTTCCTCCTGGCGCTGGCGGGGATCCCGCTCACCAGCGGGTTCACCGCGAAGTTCGCCGTGTTCCGGGCCGCGATCGACGACGGCGCGTGGCCGCTGGTCGTGGTGGCGCTGCTGACCAGCGCGGTGGCGGCGTTCTTCTACCTGCGGGTCATCGTGCTCATGTACTTCTCCGAGCCGGCTGCCGACGGCCCGACCGTCGGGGTGCCCGGGCTGCCCACCACCATCGTGCTCGCCGTGACCGTCACGGCCACGCTGGTGCTGGGGATCGTGCCCGGGGCGGTGCTCGACATGGCCGAGCAGGCGGCTATCTTCGTCGGTTGATGACCGGAGCCAGCGCCGCCGTCGACGGGGACACCCCGGTCGAGACCTGGCAGCGGATCTCGACCCCCGCCTCGACGATCGGGCCGTGGTTGCCCGAGGGGGACCTCGGCCCGCGCCTCGCCGAGGGGCTGGCACGCGTCGAGGAGGCCCTGCTCACCGCCGTCGACAGCGAGCACCCGTTCATCTCCGAGGCCGCCGGGCACCTGGTGGCAGCAGGGGGCAAGCGCTTCCGGCCGCTGCTGGCCCTGCTGGCCGCCGAGCTCGGGGACCCTCACGCTCCCGGCGTGACCGAGGCGGCGGTCGTCTGCGAGCTCACCCACCTGGCGACGCTCTACCACGACGACGTGATGGACGAGGCCGCCGTCCGCCGGGGAGCGCCCAGCGCCAACAGCCGGTGGTCCAACAGCATCGCCATCCTCACCGGCGACTTCCTCTTCGCCCGCGCCTCCGACCTGCTGGCCGACCTCGGCCCCGAGGCGGTGCGGATCCAGGCGCGCACCTTCGAGCGGCTGGTGACCGGCCAGATCCTGGAGACCGTCGGCCCCCGCCCCGGCGCCGACCCGGTGGCCCACCACCTGCAGGTGCTGGCCGACAAGACCGGCTCGCTGGTGGCCACCTCGGCCCGTTTCGGCGCGTCCTTCGCCGGCGTGGGGGAGGACCTGGTGGCGGCCCTCACCGCCTTCGCCGAGGAGGTCGGGGTCGCCTTCCAGCTCTCCGACGACCTGCTCGACATCGTCAGCCAGGACGGCACCTCCGGGAAGGCGCCGGGCACCGACCTGCGCGAGGGCGTCGCCACCCTGCCGGCGCTGTTCGCCCTGGCCGGCGACGACCCGGCCGAGGCACGGCTGCGTGACCTGGTCTCCCGGCCGATCACGGATGACGCCGAGCACGCCGAGGCGCTCGCGCTGCTCCGCTCGTCGGCGGGGCTGCTGCGGGCCACCGGGGTGCTGCAGGAGTACGCCGACCGGGCCCGCGCCCGGCTGGCCGGCGTCCCCGAGGGGCCGGTCCGCGACGCCCTCCGGGCGCTGTGCGACTACGTCGTGACGCGCACCAGCTGAGCTGTCCGGGCATGCTGGGCGGGTGCGCGCCCGTCTGACCTGCATGGGGGCCGTCCTGCTGCTGGCCGCCTGCACCGGGGGCGCGCCGGGCGACGAGCCGGCCCCGGGCTCCCCGCCGACGACGTCTCCCGGCAGCAGCGCGCCGGCGTCCCCGACGGCGACCACGCCCCCGGTCGTCCCGGCCCTCGACGTCACGGTGGTCGCCGACGGGCTGGACCACCCGTGGGACCTCGCGCAGGCCCCCGACGGGACGCTGCTGTTCGACGAGCGGGGCGGCGGGCTCACCGCCGTCCTGCCCGACGGCACCGTGCAGGAGGTCGACGCCGACTTCGCCGACCTGTTCGCGCGCGGGGAGACCGGCCTGATGGGGCTGGTCCTCGATCCGGACTTCGCGCAGAACCGGCGCTTCTACACCTGCCAGGGGCGGCAGGACGGCGACGACCGCTCCATCGCGGTGGTCGCCTGGACGGTGGACGACGGCTGGCGCAGCGCCACCCGGGTCGCCGACCCGCTGCTCGGCGGGATCCCGGTCAACGAGCGCATCGGCCGGCACGGCGGCTGCCGGCTGCGCTTCGACACCACCGGCGCGCTGCTGGTCGGCACCGGCGACACCGCCGACCCGGACAACGCCCAGGACCTGGGGACCCTGGCCGGCAAGGTGCTGCGGATCGACCCCGCCACAGGGGAGGCGGCACCGGGCAACCCGTTCGCCGGCCGGCCGGGGGCCGAGCCGCGGGTGTGGACCTACGGGCACCGCAACGTCCAGGGGCTGGCGGTGCGCCCGGGGACCGGCCAGGTCTACGCCGCCGAGCACGGCCCCGACCGGGACGACGAGGTCACGTTGCTGCGGGCGGGCGGCAACGGCGGCTTCGCGCCCCACGGCCCCGGCTACGGCGAGTTCATCCCGATGACCGACCTGTCGCTGCCCGACGTCCTCCCCGCCACCTGGGCCTCCGGGGACCCGACCATCGCCTCCTCCGGCGCCACCTTCCTCGACGGCGACCGGTGGCAGGCCTACGAGGGCCTGCTGCTGCTCGGCGTCCTCAAGGGGCGGGGCGTCCTGGCGCTGCGGGTCGCGGACGACGGCGGGCTGCTCGAGCAGTTCCGGCTGCCCCAGTTCGAGGGCACGTACGGCCGGATCCGGACCGTGCAGCTCGGGAACGACGGCGACCTGTACGTCACGACCGACAACGGGAACGGGAGCGATCAGGTACTCCAGGTCGCGCCACGCGCCTGACGGACCCGCCGTCGTCGAGAGTTGCAGGTCACGGGGTTGTGACAAAAGTCATCTATTCGTAAAGGTGGCCGACGTCAGAGTCCTACGGCCGCTAGCTCGGCCGCGCACGAAGGGGAATCTCCATGCGCCGCTCCCGACTGCTCCTCGCACTCCCCGCCGCCACGGCACTGGTGTTCACCGGCGTCGCGCCCGCCTGGGCCGGTGGTGACCACGACCACGGTGACGACGCCTGGGCCGAGGTCGTCAGCATCGACGACGAGGCGGAGCTGGGGGACGACGGCGACACGCTGGACGTCACGTTCACGTACAAGTGCGAGGACGACGACGACTCGGACGAGATCTCGGCCGACGTGAAGTCCGAGAACGACAGCGAGTACAAGAAGGACGACGTCGACCTCGACTGCGACGGCGACGAGCACGACAAGACCGTCACCCTCGACAAGGAGAGCGACGACCCGGCCGAGGCCGGTGACTGGGTCGAGGTGACCGTCACCATCAGCGACGGCGACGACGAGCTGGACTCGGCGTCCGAGTGGGTCGAGGTCGTGGACGAGGACAACGGCGACAACGGGCACAACGGCGACAACGGCCACCACGACCACCACGACGGCCACTGAACCGCCGGCCGTGAGGGGCTGACCTCACGCACCAACGCGAGGGGCGCCCGGGAACCAGGTTCCCGGGCGCCCCTCGTGCGCGTCGTCCGTCAGGCGTTGACGGTCCAGGTGTCGCCGCCGGCCAGGATGGCGTCGAGGTCGGCCGGCGACTGCGTCCGGGCCTCCTCGATCTGCTCGGCCATCATCCGGTCGTAGGTCGGCTTCTGCACCGCCCGGAAGACGCCCATCGGCGTGTAGCGCAGGTCCTGGCTGGACAGCCGCGACAGCGCGAAGGCGTAGGACGGGTCCTGGCGCGTGGCGTCGTGCACCACGATGTCCTCGGCGGCCACCTGGTTGGTCTCGGCGATGCGCAGCCCGCCGAACTCGTCGCGGACCACGCAGGACGCGCCCTCCGGACCGAACACCAGCGGCTTGCCGTGCTCCAGGGGGATCGACCACTGCGTGCCGGTGGTCGGGTCCTTGAGCAGGTCGAAGGCGCCGTCGTTGAAGATGTTGCAGTTCTGGTAGATCTCCACCAGCGCCGTGCCCTGGTGCTCGGCGGCCTGCCGCAGCACGTCGGTGAGGCCCTTGCGGTCGGAGTCCATCGCCCGGCCCACGAACGTCGCGTCGGCCCCGATGGCCAGGGACACCGGGTTGAACGGGTGGTCCAGGGAGCCCATCGGCGTGGACTTGGTGACCTTGCCGACCTCGCTGGTGGGCGAGTACTGGCCCTTGGTGAGCCCGTAGATCCGGTTGTTGAACAGCAGGATCTTCAGGTTCACGTTGCGGCGCAGCGTGTGGATCAGGTGGTTACCACCGATCGACAGCGCGTCGCCGTCCCCGGTCACGACCCAGACCGACAGGTCCGGGCGCGAGGCGGCCAGGCCGGTGGCGATCGCCGGGGCGCGGCCGTGGATCGAGTGCATCCCGTAGGTGTTCATGTAGTACGGGAAGCGCGACGAGCAGCCGATGCCCGAGACGATGACCATGTCCTCGCGCGCGATGCCGAGGGAGGGCAGGAAGCTCTGGACCGCGTTGAGGATGACGTAGTCACCGCACCCGGGGCACCAGCGGACCTCCTGGTCGGTCTTGAAGTCCTTGGCCTTCAGCGCGGTCTGCTTCTCGCCCTGGCTCTCGAGGGAACGGGCGATGGCGTCCGCGATGGGACCTTCGGCCGGCATGCCGAGGTCGATGGTGGTCACTGGGTGCCTCCGGTGGTGGAGTCGATGACGTCCTGGATGACCGCGGCGAGCTCGGCGGCCCGGAAGGGCAGCCCGCGCACCTGCGTGTGGCTCTGGACGTCGACGAGGTACTTGGCGCGCAGGAGCAGGGCCAGCTGCCCCATGTTCATCTCGGGGCAGACCACCTGGTCGTAGCGGCGCAGGACGTCCCCGAGGTCGGCCGGCATCGGGTTGAGGTGGCGCAGGTGGATCTGTGCGACCGAGCGGCCCGAGCTGCGGATCCGGCGGCAGGCGGCCCCGATCGGGCCGTACGTCGAACCCCAGCCGATCACGGCGACACGGGCGTCGCCGTCGGGGTCGTCGACCTCGGTGGGCGGCAGGGTGGCCGCGATGCCGTCGACCTTGGCCTGGCGCAGCCGGGTCATCAGGTCGTGGTTGGCCGGGTCGTAGGAGATGTTGCCGGTCTTGTCGGCCTTCTCCAGGCCGCCGATCCGGTGCTGCATCCCGGCCGTGCCCGGGATCGCCCACGGGCGGGCGAGGGTCTCCGGGTCGCGCAGGTAGGGGAGGAACTCGCCGTCCTCGCCGTTGGGCTCGGTGGCGAACTCCACCCGCAGGTCGGGCAGCGCCTCGACGTCCGGGATCTGCCACGGCTCGGCGCCGTTGGCCAGGTAGCCGTCGGACAGCAGGATCACCGGGGTGCGGTAGGTCAGCGCCATCCGCGCCGCCTCCAGCGCCGCGTCGAAGCAGTCGGCGGGGGAGCGCGGTGCGATCACCGGCAGCGGCGCCTCGCCGTTGCGGCCGAACATGGCCTGGAGCAGGTCCGACTGCTCGGTCTTGGTGGGCAGCCCGGTGGAGGGCCCGCCGCGCTGCACGTCGACGACCACCAGCGGCAGCTCGGTCATCACCGCGAGGCCGATCGCCTCGGACTTCAGCGAGATCCCCGGCCCGGACGTCGTCGTGACGCCCAGCGCGCCGCCGAAGGAGGCGCCGATCGCCGAGGCGACGCCGGCGATCTCGTCCTCGGCCTGGAACGTCCGGACGCCGAAGGCCTTGTGCCGGGACAGCTCGTGGAGGATGTCCGACGCCGGCGTGATCGGGTAGGCGCCGAGGAAGACCGGCAGGCCCGACCGCTGGCCGGCGGCGACGATGCCGAGCGCCAGGGCCTGGTTGCCCGAGATGTTGCGGTAGCGCCCCGGCGCCATCGGCGCGGGCTTGATCTCGTAGGAGACCGCGAAGGCCTCCGTCGTCTCGCCGTAGTTGTAGCCGGCCCGGAAGGCGGCGATGTTGGCCGCGGCGATCTCGGGCTTGCGGCGGAACTGGCGCTCGAGGAAGCGGATCGTCCCCTCGGTGGGCCGGTGGTACATCCAGCTCAGCAGGCCGAGGGTGAACATGTTCTTGCTGCGCTCGGCCTCCTTCTTGCCGAGGCCGGAGTCGGCGAGCGCGTCCAGGGTCATGCTCGTCAGCGGCACGCTCACCAGCTGCCAGCCGTCGAGGGAACCGTCCTCGAGCGGGCTGGTGGCGTAGCCGACCTTGGCCAGGTTGCGCGGGGTGAACTCGTCGGAGTCGACGATCAGCAGCCCGCCGCCGGGCAGGTCGGAGAGGTTGGCCTTCAGCGCGGCCGGGTTCATGGCGACCAGCACGTCCGGGGCGTCGCCCGGGGTCATGATGTCGTGGTCGGCGAAGTGCAGCTGGAAGGAGCTGACGCCCGGCAGGGTCCCCGTCGGCGCGCGGATCTCGGCGGGGAAGTTCGGCAGCGTCGACAGGTCGTTGCCGAACGACGCCGTCTCGCTGGTGAACCGGTTCCCGGTCAGCTGCATGCCGTCGCCGGAGTCGCCGGCCAGCCGGATGACGACCCGGTCCAGCTCGACGACGCTCTTGACGAAGGGCGCCGTGCTGCCCGCCGATCCGGCGGTCTCGGGCGGGTTGGTCGTGGTCATCAGTGGGTGCACCTCCACCGGCCGAGGTTACGTGTCCGTCACAACCCGCGGTCCGGCTGTTGGGCTGACGGTCGGAGAGCGCCGGGCCGGACCCGGCTGCCGAGAGGCGCAACCCCCGCTCCGGCGTCGCCATTCCGTGACGGTGCTCGCAGGACGCGGCGCCCCGGCGCGGGGAACGGCGCCCCCCGGCGCTCCGTTGTGCGGGACGTGCAGCGCTGGAGCAACGGGCTGAAGACCGCGGTCCTCCTCGGTCTCATGGGCGGGCTGATCCTGGCCGCCGGCGCGCTGATCGGCGGGCGCAGCGGGCTGCTGGTCGCCCTCGTCGTCGCCCTGGCCGTCAACGGCTACGCGTACTTCAACAGCGACAAGCTGGCGCTGCGGGCGATGCGGGCCTTCCCCGTCACCGAGACCCAGGCGCCGGCGCTGTACTCCATCGTCCGGGAGCTGGCCACCGAGGCCCGCCAGCCGATGCCCCGGCTCTACGTGAGCCCCACCGACCAACCCAACGCGTTCGCGACCGGGCGCAACCCGCGCAACGCGGCCGTCTGCGTCACCCAGGGCATCCTCGAGCTGCTCGACCGCCGGGAGCTGCGCGGGGTGCTCGCCCACGAGCTGTCGCACGTCTACAACCGCGACATCCTGATCAGCTCGGTCGCCGGCGCGATGGCGACGGTGGTCACCTACCTCGCGCACATGGCGATGTTCGCCTCGCTGTTCGGCGGGCGGTCCGACGAGCGCGGAGGCGGCAACGCCCTCGGCAGCCTGCTACTGGTGGTCCTCGGCCCGCTCGCGGCCGGGCTGGTGCAGATGGCGGTCAGCCGCAGCCGCGAGTACCAGGCGGACGCCTCCGGGGCCGTCCTGTCGCACGACCCGCTGGCCCTGGCCTCCGCCCTGCGCAAGATCGAGCGGGGTGCGGCCGCCCGGCCCCTGCCGCAGGAGGACCGGCTGGTGACGCAGAGCCACCTGATGATCGCCAACCCGTTCCGCGGGCCGGGGCTGGCATCGCTGTTCGCCAGCCACCCGCCGATGCCGCAGCGCATCGCCCGGCTGGAGCAGCTCGCCCGCGAGCTGGGGTGACGGCCCCCTCGCCCCCCGCCCTCGCGGCGGGCCCCAGCGAGGGGGCCGTCACCCCAGCTCAGCGGTAGTTGTCGAACTGCAGGGCGACGTCGAGGTCCTTGCCGCGCAACAGTTGCTGGACGGCCTGGAGGTCGTCGCGCTTCTTGCCGCTGACCCGCAGCGAGTCGCCCTGGATCTGTGCCTGCACGCCCTTCGGCCCCTCGTCGCGGATGATCTTGGCGATCTTCTTGGCGGTGTCGGACTCGATGCCCTGCTTGATGCGGGCGGAGATCTTGTAGCCCTTGCCGGAGGACTGCGGGTCGTCGGCGTCGAGGGACTTCAGCGAGATCTTGCGCTTGACCAGCTTGTCCTTGAACACGTCGAGGGCGGCCGTGACCCGTTCCTCGGTGTCGGCCTGCAGGGTGACGCCCTCCTCGCCGGCCCACGCGATGCTGGCGTTGGTGCCACGGAAGTCGAAGCGCTGGGTGAGCTCCTTGGCGGCCTGGTTGAGCGCGTTGTCGACCTCCTGGCGGTCGACCTTGCTCACCACGTCGAAGGACGAGTCGGCCATCTGTGGGTGCT
Organism: Geodermatophilus sp. SYSU D00965; assembly: GCF_054050075.1. Taxonomy (NCBI): domain Bacteria; kingdom Bacillati; phylum Actinomycetota; class Actinomycetes; order Geodermatophilales; family Geodermatophilaceae; genus Geodermatophilus; species Geodermatophilus sp. SYSU D00965. The sequence continues at coordinate 37,650 of NZ_JBJGYQ010000005.1, forward strand.
CCTCTCGGTCCGCCGTCCACGCGGGGTGCCTGGTGGGGGCGGCGGTGTCGTCTTGTACGCTCTTCCGGTACCACCACGGCGGGTTGCCCGAGTGGCCAATGGGAGCGGACTGTAAATCCGTCGGCTTAGCCTACGAAGGTTCGAATCCTTCACCCGCCACAGGTACGTCGCAGGCCCCCGACCTCCACCGAGGTCGGGGGCCTGCGTGCTTCCCCGGCCGGCCCGCGTCAGGCGGTGGCCGGAGCCCGGGCGCTGGCGACGGCGGTCCGGTCGAGCGGCTCCCCGCCGAGGAAGAGCCAGCCGAAGGCGATCTCGACCCGGCGGGTGCAGTGCACGGTGACCTCCACCCCGTCGGTCTCGGTCGACCACGCGTCGAGCGGCGTCCGACCGTCGGCGAGCTGGTCGGCGACGGCGGCCTGCGTGCTGGCGAGGGTGAGCGGCAGCGTCGTCCCCAGCCCGGTGGCGTAGACCGCGGCCTCGTCCGTGGCGTTGGCGGCGGCGAGCGCCGCTCCGTCGCAGACGGCCTGCACCTCCTGCTGCTCGAGGAAGGCGTCGGACGCCGCGATCGCGCCGAAGGCCATCAGCGCCGCGACCAGCCAGCAGACCAGCACCAGCGGCAGCGTGGAACCGCGTTCGGCCTCCTGCTCGTCGCGTCGCACGGCGGGGAGCGTAGGGCGCGTCGCGCGCAGTCCACGGCCTGTGGACGGCGCTGTGGACGGCTGTGGACGAGGCGTCGGGAGGGCCGGTGCGGGGCTCCGCCGCCTGTGGATCGCGGGCGACACGCCCTCCACTGTCGCGGTCGGCGTCCCGGTGGGCACAGGAGTCTCACCCGTTCCAGTGGTCACACCAACAGGTGACACAGTGGCAGATCGCGCTACGCAGAGTGACGGCATGACGGTTCGTCACTCCGTCGTGATCTTCCGTGCTTGTCCGGATCGGGTGACGGGCAGCAATCTCTCGGGCGCGGTCCGTACCGAACGACGCTCTGCCCCCGCGCCTGGGTGACTGCCGCACATCTGTGCAGTCCTTCATGCCTGAGGAGGCGTCATGAACACGCAGCGTGGAGCCAAGTGGGGTCGCGGAGCCAAGTGGGGTCGCGGAGCCAAGTGGGGTCGCGGGGCCAAGTGGGGCTGCTGAGTTCCCGCTAGACATCCCACGGGGCAGTTGGTCCGGCGGCGGACCGGCTGCCCCGTTCGGGTTGGTGGCGCTCCCTTCCCGGCGAATTCCGCTGTTAGCCTCGGCGCGCTCTCCTCCCCTTTCCCAGAATCCGGGTGACGTTGGCCAGTCCCGAGCCGCGCGCGCCGTTGCCACGGGCCGCCGCGCCACTCCATCCGTGGGCCATCGCGGCAGGCGGTGTCCTGCTCGCGGTGGTCGTCGCCGTCCTCGTGTTCCCCCGGGCGACCACGGCGTTCGAGCCGCTGCCCTTCCTGCTCGTCGCCATCGCGTTCTTCGTTACCGAGACCGTCTCCCTGCAGATCGAGTTCCGCCGGCAGACCTACCTGTGGTCGGTGAGCGAGCTGGCCATGACCCTCGCCCTGGTCGAGGTGGGCGGTCTGTGGGCGGCCGTCGCCCGGGTCCTGGGTCTGGGCGCCAGCCTGGCCGTGCAGCGCTACGCGCCGGCCAAGGCCGTGTACAACCTCGCGGTCGCCGTCGTGGAGATGGCCGTGGCCGCCGCCGTCCTCGAGATCCTGCCCGTCGGCGAGCTGACCGCGCCGATCACCTGGTTCGCCCTCATCCTCGCCGTCCTGGCGGCCGACGTCGTCGGCACCTCGCTCGTGGTCACCGCCATCCGGCTCAGCGGTGGTGACCCCGGCCGGCAGTTCTGGCAGGAGCAGTTGCTGCCGATCGCCGTGGTCGGGCCGTTCGCGGTCTCGGTGGCCGTCGTCGCGCTGCTGCTGACCTCGCTGACGGTGTGGTCCGGGGTGCTCATGCTCCCCGCGGCCGCGGCCGTCATCCTGCTGTTCCGGCGGTTCGCGGCCGTGGCGCGGGAGAGCAAGCGGCTGGAGCGGGTGTACGAGTTCGCGCGTCGCGTCGAGGGCGTCGCGCCGGACGAGGAGGGCACCTTCCAGATCGTCGACGCCGTCCGGGAGCTGCTCAACGCCGAGCGCGTCGCCCTGTGGCTGCCCCCGTACCTGGACGAGGGGCCCCAGCTCGTCGTCGCCGCCGAGGACGGCCGGTCCTGGTACGACGGCCCCGGCGACCCCGACGACCTCATCCGCCGCCGGGCCACCGACGGGTCGAACGACGGCCCGCTGCTGGTGAGCCTCGCCCGCGCGACCGAGACCGAGGCCGCTGGCCTGGCCCGGCGCGGCGCCCGGGACCTGCTCGCCGCGCCGGTCGCCACCGCCGCCGGCGAGCCCGGCTACCTCGAGGTCTGCGACCGTCGCAGTGACGTGATGACCTTCGGCGGCGGCGACCGCTCCGCGCTGGACTCCATGCTCACCCACGTCAACGCGGCGATCCGGCAGCAGCAGCTGCTCACCCAGATCCGCTACGACGCCGACCACGACCGGCTCACCGGCCTGCCCAACCGGCAGCGCCTCGCCGTGGAGATCGACGCACTGCTGGCGGCCGACCCGGTCGGCGGCCGGGTGGGCCTGATCCTCGCCGCGCTGGACAACTACACCGAGGTCACCGACACCCTCGGGCACGCGGCCAGCGACGAGCTGCTGCTGGTGACCGCCGGCCTGCTCCGGGAGCACGCGCCGCCGCAGGCCCTCGTCGCACGGATGGAGGGCGAGCAGTTCGCCGTCCTGCTGCCCGGCCTGTCGCTGGCGGCCACCGAGCGCGCCGCCCGCCGGCTGCGGGAGGCCACCTCGACCCGCGCCCGGGTCGCGGGCCTGGACCTGGAGGTCACCCTCTCCATCGGCGTGGCCGCGGCGCCGGTCCACGGCAACGACGCCGGCACCCTCATGCAGCGGGCCGACGTCGCCCTGCTCGCCGGGTCCGGCTCCAGCGGGATCGCGAGCTACCACCCGGTGCTCGACCAGCAGAGCCTGCGCCGCCTGCAGCTGGGCACCGAGCTCGAGCAGGCCATGGCCGACGGGCAGATCAGCGTGGTCTTCCAGCCGATCATCGACGCGCGGTCCTCCGACATCGTCTCGGTGGAGACGCTGGTGCGCTGGGCCCACCCCCGCTACGGCGCCATCGCGCCGGACGACTTCATCCACCTGGCCGAGCAGATCGGCCGCATCGGCCTGCTCACCGACCACGTGCTCGACCTGGCGCTGGCCCGCTGCCGCAAGTGGCTCGACCAGGACATCGCCCTCTCGGTCGCGGTCAACCTCTCGGCGCGCTGCCTCTCCGAGCCCGACCTGGTCGACCGCGTGCGCCGGGCGCTGCGGCGGCACGGCGTCCCGGGGGAGCTGCTCACCCTCGAGCTCACCGAGGGCAGCGTCGTCGACGACTCGGTGCGCAGCAGCACCGTGCTGGCCGACCTGCACGCCCTCGGGCTGCGGCTGTCCATGGACGACTTCGGGACCGGGTACTCGTCGTTGTCCCAGCTGCGCCAGCTGCCGATCGACGAGGTGAAGATCGACAAGTCCTTCGTGCTGGGGATGTCGACCAGCCAGGGGGAGTCGTTCATCGCCCGCTCGATCATCGAGCTCGCCCACAACCTGGGGCTGCGCGTGGTGGCCGAGGGCGTCGAGGACGAGCTGACCCGCAACCTCCTGGCCGAGATGGGCTGCGACAAGCTCCAGGGCTTCCTGGTCAGCCGACCGCTGCCCGACGACCGCCTGGAGAGCTGGATCCTCGCCCGCACCGGCGTCCGGTCCGCCGTCCCGGGCACGCCGCACCGGCGGCTGTTCGTCCGCACGTGACCGGCCGGGGGACCCCCCTGCAGCAGGCCCCGGGAGCCGTCAGGTAGAGTTCACGACGGCTCCGGCCACCGCCCCTTTAGCTCAGTCGGCAGAGCGTCTCCATGGTAAGGAGAAGGTCTACGGTTCGATTCCGTAAAGGGGCTCCGACCCACCGGTCCAGTCGCGAGACCGGGCCGCACGGGTCATCCCGGCGGTGTAGCTCAGCCAGGCAGAGCAAGCGGCTCATAATCGCTGTGTCACCGGTTCAAATCCGGTCACCGCTACTCTCGACGGACCCCGCACCCCGGGGTCCGTCGTCGTGTGGACGCCGTCCGCACGCCGGGCCCGGCAGGCCCGTCCGACAAGGCTAGGAGAGCTCCGTGGCAGCCACCGACATCCGTCCCAAGATCACCCTGGCCTGCCAGGAGTGCAAGAACCGCAACTACATCACCCGCAAGAACCGGCGCAACGACCCCGACCGGCTCGAGCTGAAGAAGTACTGCCCGAAGGACCGCAAGCACACGATCCACCGCGAGACCCGCTGACGCAGCGGTCCCACGCGGGAGGAGGGCGGGAGCATGGCGCTTGATCCGACACTGGTCGGGCGCAGCTACCCGCCCTCCGTCGTCTACGAGGTCGGTCGCGAGAAGATCGCCGAGTTCGCCGCCGCGATCGGCGAGACCGACCCGGTGCACCGCGACCCCGCCGCCGCCCGCGCCGCGGGGCACCTCGACGTGATCGCCCCGCCCACGTTCGCCATCGTGCTGACCCTCTCGGCCGCCGGCGTCGTCGTCGAGGACCCGGACGTCGACCTGGACTACAGCCGCGTCGTGCACGGCGAGCAGAAGTTCACCCACCACCGCCCGATCCGCGCCGGGGACCGCCTGGTCGCCGTCCCCACGATCGAGGCGGTCCGCAGCGTCGCGGGCAACGACCTGCTCACCACGCGGGTCGACGTCGCCACCGAGGACGGCGAGCCGGTGTGCTCGGCGTCGTCGATGCTGGTCGCGAGGGGGGCGGCGTGAGCGGACAGGGGCGGGCGCCCGGCAGCGAGCGGGGAGCGTCGTGAGAGCCGCGGACGTCGCCGTCGGGACCGAGCTGCCCGAGCAGACCTACCGGGTCACCCGCGCCGACCTGGTGCGCTACGCCGGGGCCTCGGGGGACTTCAACCCGATCCACTGGAACGAGCGCGTGGCCACCGAGGTCGGCCTGCCGGGGGTCATCGCCCACGGGATGCTGACCATGGCGCTGGCCGGCCGCGCGGTCACCGCCTGGGCCGGGGACCCGGGCGCCCTGGTGGAGTACCACGTCCGGTTCGGCCGGCCGGTCGTCGTCCCGGACGACGCCGACGGCGCCACGGTCACCGTGCGCGGGAAGGTCGCCGCCCTCGGGGAGCACGGTCGCGTCCGCGTCGACCTCACGGTCACCAGCGTCGGCGAGAAGGTCCTCTCGCTGGCCCGCGCCACCGTCCAGCTGGCGTGAACGGGCGGCGCCGAGCCGTCGTCGCGGCCGCCTCGGTGCTTCTCCTGGCCGGCTGCGGGACCTCCTTCGTCGACACCGTCGCCGCGGAGGGCGCTCCGCCGCCCCCGGCGGGGGAGCCCGGCAGCTGCGACCGGCGCGCGGAGCCCGATCCCGACCGGCCCGTGGTGACCCTCGACGTCCGGCTGGAGGACGACCTGCGGACGGTCACCGGGACCGAGACGGTGGTCTTCACCCCCGACCGCGCCACCGACGAGCTGGTCTTCCGGCTGGTCCCCAACGCGCCCGACGCCGCCCGCGCGGGCAACCGGCTGGCCGTCGACGCCGTCCGCGGGGACGACGTCGCCGGGGGCGGCTACGAGGACGCCGGCGCCGAGGACCCCGGCGGGCTCTACGTCGTCCGGCTGGACGACGAGCTCGCGGCCGGGGACGCCACGGAGGTGGAGCTGGACTTCACCCTGACGCTGGGCCGGGGCGGCTTCGAGCGGGTCGGGACGGCCGAGGGGGTGTCCTGGTGGGCCAGCGGCGCCCCGCTGCTCGCCTGGGAGCCCGGCGTCGGCTGGGCCCGCGACCCGTTCGTCGAGGTGACGGGCGAGACCGCGGTCAGCCCGGTCGCCGACACCACGATCCGCGTCTCCGCGCCGGAGGACCTCACCGTCCTCATGACCGGCGACCAGGAGGAGCCCTCCGCGCCCCGCGACGGCCGCCGCACCTGGACGTCGACCGAGCCGGTGGCGCGGGACGTGAGCATCGCGGTGGGGGAGTTCACCACCGCCACGGCCACCACGCCCGGCGGTGTCGAGGTGACCACCGGGGTGCTGCCCGACCCGCAGGTCCCCGCCGACGAGCTCGCCGGCTGGACCGTCGAGGCCATCGGCGAGCTGGAGGAGCGCTTCGGCGACTTCCCGTACGAGACGCTCACCGTGCCCCTGCTGGCCGACTACGGCGGCGGCATCGAGTACCCCAGCTCGATCCTGCTGGCCGGCGCCGACCGGGTGGTGCTGCTGCACGAGGTCGCGCACATGTGGTTCTACGGGATGGTCGGGGACTCCCAGTTCCGCGACCCCTGGCTGGACGAGGCGTTCGCCACCTACGCGGAGTCGGTGGCCTTCCCGGCACCGGACGTGGAGGTGGAGCAGGCGCTGCAGGTGCCCGGGGACGTCGGCTCGGCGATGGACGGGTTTCCCGCCTCCGGGCCGTACTTCCGCCGGGTCTACGGCAAGGGCGGTGCCGCGCTGCTGGCCGCCCGCGAGGCCGCCGGTGCCGAGGCCTTCGACGCCGCGCTGCGTTGCTACGTGAACGTCAACGCCTGGACGATCGCCACCCCGGACGACGTCGCCCTCGCACTGCAGGACCTCCCCGCGGCCCTCGACGTCCTGGTGGACGCCGGAGCCCTGCAGGAGGACGACCTGCCGCGCTAGGCCGCGAGCCTGGGGGGTCCTTCTCGGGGGTCGTGCTCAGTCGGCGGAGCCGAGCAGGCGCTGCATCCGGCTGACGCCCTCCACCAGGTCGTCGTCGCCCAGCGCGTAGGACATCCGCAGGTACCCGGGGGTGCCGAACGCCTCACCGGGGACGACGGCGACCTCGGCCTCCTCGAGGATCAGCTCGGCCAGCTCGACGCTGGTGCTCGCCGTCCGCCCGGCGATCGGCCGGCCCAGCAGGCCCTTCACCGACGGGTAGACGTAGAACGCCCCCCGCGGTTCCGGGCAGGCCACGCCGGGGATCTCGCGCAGCATGGCGACGATCGTGCGGCGCCGCCGGTCGAAGGCCTCCTTCATGGTCGCCACCGCCGACAGGTCGCCGTTCAGGGCGGCGATGGCGGCGGCCTGCGAGACGTTGGCCACGTTGGAGGTGGCGTGCGACTGCAGGTTGGTGGCCGCCTTGACGACGTCGGCCGGGCCTGCGATCCAGCCGACCCGCCAGCCGGTCATCGCGTAGGTCTTGGCGACCCCGTTGACCACGACGCACCGGTCGGTCAGCCCGGGCACGACGACCGGCATGGACGGTGCGGTGGCCCCGTCGTAGGTCAGGTGCTCGTAGATCTCGTCGGTGAGCACCCACAGCCCGTTGTCCAGCGCCCACCGGCCGATCTCCTCGACCACCTCGGGCGGGTACACCGCGCCGGTGGGGTTCGACGGCGAGCAGAACAGCAGCACCTTGGTGCGCGGCGTGCGGGCGGCCTCCAGCTGGGCGACCGACACCAGGTAGCCGCTCTCCTCGTCGGCCACGACCGGCACCGGCACGCCGCCGGCGAGGGCGATGGCCTCCGGGTAGGTCGTCCAGTACGGCGCGGGGAGCAGCACCTCGTCGCCGGGGTCGAGCATCGTGGCGAACGCCTCGTACACGGCCTGCTTGCCGCCGTTGGTCACCAGCACGTTGGCCGGGGTGATGCGGAGGCCGGAGTCGCGGGCGGACTTGGCCACGATCGCCTCCTTGAGCGCCGGCAGGCCGCCCGCGGGGGTGTAGCGGTGCATGGCCGGCTGGCGGCAGGCGGTGAGGGCGGCCTCGACGATGTAGTCCGGCGTCGGGAAGTCCGGTTCGCCGGCGCCGAAGCCGATCACCGGCTTGCCCGCCGCCTTGAGCGCCTTGGCCTTCGCGTCCACCGCCAGCGTCGCGGACTCGGCGATGGCGGCGATCCGGCGGGAGATCCGCCGCTGCGCGGGCGGCAGGTCGGTGGCGGGGGCAGCGGGCTCCGAGGAGGAGACGGCGGTCATGCCCTCATCGTGTCAAAGGATGGCGGCCGGGGTCGCCCCCGATCCCGGACCACCGACCCCGGTGGCCTCGGGCACCGTCGGTGACGACGGGGGAGGTGGTCCCGCCGGCCTCCTCTCGCACGGCCTCCCTCCGGCGCCCGGCGGACCGGCCCCCGGGCGGACTCGTCGGGCCCTCGGCACCCTTTCGGAGGGACGTTGGCTGAGGCCCCCGTCGGTCCCGTACACTGGCTGTCCTGGGGCAGTTGACCCCGCCACCGGCGTGCCCCGGATGCCCCCACGGGCTCGGTGCTGGCCGGGGTGGGGTGGGCGGTCCCAGGCCCGGCCCAGGGCATAGGGGTGTAGCTCAATTGGCAGAGCAGCGGTCTCCAAAACCGCAGGCTGCAGGTTCAAGTCCTGTCACCCCTGCCCGTGCCGCCGGCTCCCGCCGGCGACGTGCACGATCCGTACGACAGCACCGACCACCGACCGTCGGCCCGAGAGCAGCGGCCACCACCCACGAGGCGAGCGAGGCGCAGTGAGCGACGAGAAGCCGGGCCGCGAGGACGATCCTCGCGCGGCCTCCGACGCCGAGCTGACCGACGAGCAGCTCGACCGCGAGGCCCCGGGCGTCGACGACGCCGCCGAGCTCGAGGCCGCCGAAGCCGAAGTCGCCGCCGAGGCCGAGGCCGACGAGGACAAGGTCGTGGCAGGGCGCCCCTCGGGCGCCCGCCGCGGCAGCCGCATCACCGCGGGGGACGACGAGGACGACGACGAGCCGGTCGCCTCGCGCACCCGCAGGCCGGCCCGGGAGCGCACCGCTGCCCGTCCCGCCGGGCGGGCCGCGGACGGTGCCGGCACGCGGTCGCGCGCGGCCGCGCAGCGGGCCCGCGCCGAGGAGGTCCGCCAGCGGCGCAGCATCCGCCGGTTCTTGCGCGAGGTCGTCGCCGAGCTGCGCAAGGTCATCTGGCCGGGGCGGCGCGAGCTGATCACCTACACGACCGTCGTCATCGTCTTCGTGGCCTTCATCGTGGCGCTGGTGGCCGGCCTGGACCTCCTCTTCGCCAAGGGCGTGCTCGCCGTCTTCGGCTGAGCACCGCCGCCACACCCACACGACGCCGACGAGGAAGAGACACCGTGACCGACCCCCGCGAGCCCTTCGACACCGACAGCGCCGTCGAGGGGATCGACCTCGACGACGCACGTTTCGACGTCCGCGGTGCCGCTGACGTGGAGACCGGCGCGGGGGAGCCCGGTGCCGCCGAGGGTTCCTCCGACACCGCCGACCAGGACGCCCTCACCGGCGTGGCCGACGCGGCGCCCGAGGTCGAGAGCGGCGACGCCGACAGCCTCGTGAGCGACCCGCTGGCCGCGCCCGCGCCGTCCTCCGACCTCCCGGAGGACCAGGAGGACGAGGACCCGGCCGAGACGCTGCGCAAGGCCCTGCGGATCGCGCCCGGCGACTGGTACGTCGTCCACTCCTACGCGGGCTACGAGAACAAGGTGAAGACCAACCTCGAGTCCCGCATCCAGTCGCTGGACATGGAGGACTTCATCTACCAGATCGAGGTGCCCACCGAGGAGGTCACCGAGATCAAGAACGGCAAGCGCACGCAGGTCAACCGCAAGGTCTTCCCCGGCTACCTGCTGGTCCGCATGGAGCTCAACGACGAGTCCTGGGGCGCGGTGCGCAACACCCCGGGCGTCACCGGCTTCGTGGGCGCCACCTCGCGGCCCTCGCCGCTGACCCTCGACGAGGTCGTCAAGATCCTCGCCCCGGCCGTCCAGAAGCCGGCGGCCAAGGCCGCCGAGACGACGACCACCACGGCCGCGCCGGCCGCCGTGGTCGACTTCGAGGTCGGCGAGTCGGTCACCGTCATGGACGGCCCGTTCGCAACCCTCCCGGCCACGATCAACGAGATCAACGCCGAGCAGCAGAAGCTGCAGGTGCTCGTCTCCATCTTCGGCCGGGAGACGCCGGTCGAGCTCTCGTTCAACCAGGTCCAGAAGATCTGAGGAAGGACCCCGTCGCCTCCCGCCGCTCGCACTCTCGCGGTGGGGCCCTGCGACGAGGCCGTTCCACCCCGTCACGAAGAAGGAAGTCATGCCCCCCAGGAAGCGGTTGACCGCGGTCATCAAGCTCCAGATCAACGCCGGTGCGGCCACCCCCGCCCCGCCCGTGGGTCCGGCGCTCGGCCAGCACGGCGTCAACATCATGGAGTTCTGCAAGGCCTACAACGCCGCCACGGAGTCGCAGCGCGGCAACGTGATCCCGGTCGAGATCTCCGTCTACGAGGACCGCTCGTTCACCTTCGTCACCAAGACCCCGCCGGCGGCGCGCATGCTGCTCAAGGCGGCCGGCGTGGAGAAGGGCTCCGGCGAGCCGCACAAGACCAAGGTCGCCACCGTGACCCGCGACCAGGTTCGCGAGATCGCCCAGACCAAGATGGCCGACCTCAACGCCAACTCCCTCGACGAGGCCGAGAAGATCATCGCCGGCACCGCCCGGTCGATGGGCATCACCGTCCAGGGCTGAAAGAGGACCCCGCTGCCCCCCGAGCCTCGCTAGCTCGGCCCGGGACCCTGCAGCGGGGCCGTTCCACCACGGCACCAGTGGGAGGGCCTCTCGCCAGGCCCGCGCACCACACGACTCCCGGCTTCGCGCCGGGGGAGAGGACACACCATGGCGAAGCACGGCAAGAAGTTCCGCGAGGCGGCCGCGAAGGTCGACCGCGACAACCTGTACTCCCCGCTGCAGGCCGCGTCCCTGGCCAAGGAGACGTCGCCGACCACCTACGACGCGACCGTCGAGGTGGCCATGCGGCTGGGCGTCGACCCGCGCAAGGCCGACCAGATGGTCCGCGGCACGGTCAACCTGCCGCACGGCACCGGCAAGACCGCCCGGGTCATCGTGTTCGCGACCGGTGACAAGGCCGCCGAGGCCGAGGCCGCCGGCGCCGACGTCGTCGGCTCGGACGACCTGATCGAGCGCATCCAGGGCGGCTTCCTGGACTTCGACGCCGCGATCGCGACCCCGGACCAGATGGCCAAGGTCGGCCGCATCGCCCGCATCCTCGGCCCGCGCGGCCTGATGCCGAACCCGAAGACCGGCACCGTCACCCCCGACGTGACCAAGGCCGTCAACGACATCAAGGGCGGGAAGATCAACTTCCGCGTCGACAAGCAGGCCAACCTGCACCTGGTCATCGGCAAGACCTCGTTCGACGAGACCAAGCTGGTGGAGAACTACGCCGCGGCGCTGGACGAGGTCCTGCGGGCCAAGCCGGCCGCGGCCAAGGGCCGGTACGTCAAGAAGGTCACCATCTCCACGACCATGGGCCCGGGCATCCCGGTCGACCCGAACCGCACCCGCAACCTGACGGTGGACGAGCCCACCGCCTGAGGAAGGACCCCGTCCCCCTCACCGCTCGCACGCTCGCGGTGAGCCTCTGGACGGGGCCAGCACCCGCACGTCACGGGGCCCCGTCGCGCACCGCGCGGCGGGGCCTCCGTCGTCCCGGGTGACGACGGCGACAGCGGCGGCCCCGCGCGCGGGTGTACCCTTGGCTTCGTTCCCCCCAAGACCGCAGGTCGTCGCACGTCCGCGTGCGATCGAAGGTCCCGGATCCCGGGCGGCCCGCGCAGGAGGACGGTTCGATCGGTGAGCGTCGTGCGCCCACCCCTCGCCCCGTGCGCCCTGCGCCGGGGCGTTCCTCGTCTCCGGGCCCGGACATCGCCCGCCGTCGTGCACCGGCCGGTGGTCGCCCGACAGACGAGAGGAGGCCCATGCCCACGCAGGCGAAGGCCGCGGTGATCGACGAGATCACCGAGCGGTTCCAGTCGTCCAGCGCGGCGGTGCTCACCGAGTACCGCGGGCTGACCGTGGCCCAGCTGACCCAGCTGCGCCGTTCCCTCGGTGAGGGCAGCAGCTACGCCGTCGTCAAGAACACCCTGACGAAGCGTGCCGCGGAGCAGGTCGGCTTCGGCGACCTCGCCCCGCTGCTCAACGGGCCCACCGCGATCGCCTTCATCGAGGGCGACCCGGTGAACGCCGCCAAGGCCATCCGTGACTTCGCGCGGGCCAACCCGCTGCTCGTCGTCAAGGGTGCCGTCGTCGAGGGCCGCACCGTCGGCGCCGCCGAGGTCACCGCCCTGGCCGACGTCGAGCCGCGCGAGGTCCTGCTGGCCAAGCTGGCCGGCGCGATGAAGGGCAACCTCACCAAGGCCGCGGGTCTGTTCCAGGCCCCGCTGTCCCAGGTCGCCCGCCTGGCCGCCGCGCTGCAGGAGAAGAAGCCCGCCGAGGGCGCCGACTCCGCTGCTGCTGACACCACCCCCGCCACCGACGCTGACGCCGCCGACGCCGCGGCCAGCACCGACTGACCCCCGAAGGAGAGATCATGGCCAAGCTGTCCACCCAGGACCTGCTCGACGCGTTCAAGGAGATGACGCTGCTCGAGCTGTCCGACTTCGTGAAGCAGTTCGAGGAGACCTTCGAGGTCACCGCTGCTGCGCCGGTCGCCGTCGCGGCCGCCCCGGCCGCCGGTGGCGGCGACGGCGGTGCCCCGGCCGCCGAGGAGCAGGACGAGTTCGACGTCATCCTCGAGAGCGCCGGTGACAAGAAGATCCAGGTCATCAAGGAGGTGCGCGGCCTGACCTCCCTGGGCCTCAAGGAGGCCAAGGACCTGGTCGACGGCGCGCCGAAGCCGGTCCTGGAGAAGGTCGCCAAGGACGCTGCCGAGAAGGCCAAGGCCGCTCTCGAGGGCGCCGGCGCCACCGTCACCGTCAAGTAAAGGACCTCGCTGCCCCCTCCGCCTCGCACGCTCGGCGCGGGACCCTGCAGCGAAGCCCCTGCCCGGTGATCGCCGGGTGAGCACCACCTCGCACGACCCGCAGGGGCCGTCCTCCACCCGGAGGGCGGCCCCTGCGGCGTCCCGTCGGCTCCGCCCCCGAGGCCTCGTCGGTGCGCCGTCGGACCGGCGGACGGCGAGGGCGCGCCATGCCCTGACGTCCGGCGGACCGTGCGGTCGGCCAGGAAAGCCCGGCGTGGCAGTCCCGCAGGGGCCGTCGGCCTGGCATCATGGCCGTGTCGTCGCGCACGACCCGACCCGGCCCCGCTGGGCCGGCTGCCTTCCCGGGTGTGTCTCCGGTCGCTACCGGACCCCCGACGTGGACAGCCCGCCGTAGCAGGGGTAGGGTTCTCTGTTGCGCTGCCCCCTGACTGCCTGCCCGCTACTGACGGGTCACCAGTGGTGCCCGGGATTCGTCCCGGCCACACCCGGGAGACCGACACGGTGCAGGACCGACGCGGACAGCCCCGCCATTACCGACGACGACCCAGGACGAACCAGCACCCACCGCCCGCACGTCGTGAGGTCCTTGGAAGGACGCATCTTGGCAGGCTCTCGCCCCACCAGCATCTCCGCCAGCACCACTGAGTCAGGCACCACCGGTACCACCCCGCAGCCCCCGCAGACCGGCCCCCGCACCGGCGAGGCCGACCAGCAGAAGATCCCCGGCGCCCCGCTGCGCGTCTCGTTCGCCAAGATCTCCGAGCCCCTCGAGGTGCCGGACCTCCTGGCGCTGCAGACGGCCTCCTTCGACTGGCTGGTCGGCAGCCCCGAGTGGCGGGCCACCCTCTCCCCCGAGGAGCAGGCGACCGCCGTCGGCGGCCTCGCCGAGATCCTCGAGGAGATCTCGCCGATCGAGGACTTCAGCGGCTCGATGTCGCTGTCCTTCTCCAACCCGCGCTTCGAGGACGTCAAGGCGTCCCTCGAGGAGTGCAAGGACAAGGACATGACCTACGCGGCGCCGCTGTTCGTCACCGCCGAGTTCATGAACAACACCACCGGCGAGATCAAGAGCCAGACGGTGTTCATGGGCGACTTCCCGATCATGACGAACAAGGGCACGTTCGTCATCAACGGGACCGAGCGTGTCGTCGTCTCGCAGCTCGTCCGCAGCCCGGGCGTCTACTTCGACAAGACGCTGGACAAGACCTCCGACAAGGACGTCTTCAGCGCCAAGGTCATCCCCAGCCGCGGTGCGTGGCTGGAGTTCGACGTCGACAAGCGCGACACCGTCGGCGTCCGCATCGACCGCAAGCGCCGGCAGCCGGTCACCGTGCTGCTCAAGGCGCTGGGCTGGACCGAGGACCGCATCCGCGAGCACTTCCAGTGGTCGCCGACCGTCCTCGCCACCCTGGAGAAGGACCACATCGCCGGGCAGGACGAGGCGCTGCTCGACATCTACCGCAAGCTGCGGCCGGGCGAGCCGCCGACGCGGGAGAGCGCCCAGGCGCTGCTGGAGAACCTCTTCTTCAACCCGAAGCGCTACGACCTGGCCAAGGTCGGCCGCTACAAGGTCAACAAGAAGCTCGGCGTCGAGGTGCCGCAGAGCACGCTGACGCTGACCGAGGACGACATCGTCGCCACCATCGAGTACGTGGTGCGCCTGCACGCGGGCGAGCCCGAGCACGGTGTCGACGACATCGACCACTTCGGCAACCGCCGGCTGCGCACCGTCGGTGAGCTGATCCAGAACCAGATCCGGGTCGGCCTCTCCCGCATGGAGCGCGTCGTCCGCGAGCGGATGACCACCCAGGACGTCGAGGCGATCACGCCGCAGACCCTGATCAACATCCGGCCGGTCGTCGCCTCCATCAAGGAGTTCTTCGGCACCAGCCAGCTGTCCCAGTTCATGGACCAGACCAACCCCCTCGCGGGCCTGACCCACAAGCGTCGCCTGTCGGCGCTGGGCCCCGGTGGTCTGTCCCGTGAGCGGGCCGGCATGGAGGTCCGCGACGTCCACCCGAGCCACTACGGCCGGATGTGCCCGATCGAGACGCCGGAAGGCCCGAACATCGGTCTGATCGGCTCGCTGTCGGCCTACGGGCGGGTGAACGCCTTCGGCTTCATCGAGACCCCGTACCGCCGGGTCGAGAACGGTGTGGTCACCGACCGGATCGACTACCTGACCGCCGACGAGGAGGACCGCTTCGTCGTCGCCCAGGCCAACTCGCCGCTGGACGCCCAGGGCCGGTTCGCCGAGGAGCGCGTCCTGGTCCGCACCAAGGGCGGTGAGGTCGACTACCTCTCGCCCGAGCAGGTCGACTACATGGACGTCTCGCCGCGGCAGATGACCTCGGTCGCGACGGCGATGATCCCGTTCCTCGAGCACGACGACGCCAACCGCGCACTCATGGGCGCGAACATGCAGCGTCAGGCCGTCCCGCTGCTGCGCAGCGAGGCGCCGCTGGTCGGCACCGGCATGGAGCTGCGTGCCGCCGTCGACGCCGGCGACGTCGTGGTGGCCGAGAAGGCCGGTGTGGTCGAGGACTCCACCGCCGACTACGTCACCGTCATGGCCGACGACGGCACCCGGCAGACCTACCGCCTGCTGAAGTTCCGCCGCTCGAACCAGGGCACCTCGATCAACCAGACCCCCGTCGTCGACGAGGGCCAGCGCGTCGAGGTCGGCCAGGTCATCGCCGACGGGCCGTGCACCGACCAGGGCGAGATGGCGCTGGGCAAGAACCTGCTCGTCGCCTTCATGCCGTGGGAGGGCCACAACTACGAGGACGCGATCATCCTGTCGCAGCGCCTCGTGCAGGACGACGTCCTGTCCTCGATCCACATCGAGGAGTTCGAGGTCGACGCCCGCGACACCAAGCTCGGTGCCGAGGAGATCACCCGGGACATCCCGAACGTCTCCGAGGAGGTCCTCGCCGACCTCGACGAGCGCGGCATCATCCGCATCGGTGCCGAGGTCGTCCCCGGCGACATCCTCGTCGGCAAGGTCACGCCCAAGGGCGAGACCGAGCTGACCCCCGAGGAGCGGCTGCTCCGCGCGATCTTCGGTGAGAAGGCCCGCGAGGTCCGCGACACGTCGCTGAAGGTCAAGCACGGTGAGTCCGGCAAGGTCATCGGCGTCCGCGTGTTCTCGCGCGAGGACGGCGACGAGCTGCCCGCCGGCGTCAACGAGCTGATCCGGGTCTACGTCGCCCAGATGCGCAAGATCTCCGACGGTGACAAGCTCGCCGGCCGCCACGGCAACAAGGGCGTCATCGCGAAGATCCTGCCGCAGGAGGACATGCCGTTCCTCGAGGACGGCACCCCGGTGGACATCGTCCTCAACCCGCTGGGCGTGCCCGGCCGGATGAACGTCGGCCAGGTCCTGGAGACCCACCTCGGGTGGGTCGCCAAGTCCGGCTGGCAGGTCGAGGGCGACCCCGAGTGGGCCCAGAACCTGCCGGAGGCGGCGAAGGCGGCCGCGCCGGGCACCCGGACGGCGACCCCGGTGTTCGACGGTGCGCGCGAGGAGGAGATCGTCGGGCTGCTGAGCTCGACCGTCCCCAACCGCGACGGCAACCGGATGGTGGCCCCGACCGGCAAGGCGCGGCTGTTCGACGGCCGCTCCGGTGAGCCGTTCCCCGAGCCGATCTCGGTGGGCTACGTCTACATCCTCAAGCTGCTGCACCTGGTCGACGACAAGATCCACGCCCGCTCGACCGGCCCCTACTCGATGATCACGCAGCAGCCGCTGGGTGGTAAGGCGCAGTTCGGTGGCCAGCGGTTCGGCGAGATGGAGTGCTGGGCGATGCAGGCCTACGGCGCGGCCTACGCGCTGCAGGAGCTGCTCACCATCAAGTCCGACGACATCCTGGGCCGCGTCAAGGTCTACGAGGCGATCGTCAAGGGCGAGAACATCCCCGAGCCGGGCATCCCGGAGTCGTTCAAGGTGTTGCTCAAGGAGCTGCAGTCGCTCTGCCTCAACGTCGAGGTGCTCTCCGGCGACGGGCAGGCGATCGAACTGCGTGACACCGACGACGAGGTGTTCCGGGCCGCGGAGGAGCTGGGCATCGACCTGTCCCGCCGCGAGCCCTCCAGCGTCGAGGACGTGTGATCGGCCGCTGGCCGGCCCCGGGCACCCGGGGCCGGCCGGCGCCCACCCCAAGACCATCAGCAAGAAGTGCAGTAACCGAGCCCCGGGAAAGGGGTCCACTCAGTGCTCGACGTCAACTTCTTCGACGAGCTCCGCATCGGTCTGGCCACCGGCGACGACATCCGCCAGTGGAGCCACGGTGAGGTGAAGAAGCCCGAGACCATCAACTACCGGACGCTGCGTCCGGAGAAGGACGGTCTCTTCTGCGAGAAGATCTTCGGTCCCACGCGGGACTGGGAGTGCTACTGCGGCAAGTACAAGCGGGTCCGGTTCAAGGGCATCATCTGTGAGCGCTGCGGCGTCGAGGTGACCCGGGCCAAGGTCCGCCGCGAGCGGATGGGCCACATCGAGCTGGCCGCGCCGGTCACCCACATCTGGTTCTTCAAGGGCGTCCCCTCGCGCCTGGGGTACCTGCTCGACCTGGCGCCCAAGGACCTCGAGAAGATCATCTACTTCGCGGCCTACCTGATCACCTCGGTCGACGAGGAGGCGCGCCACCGCGACCTCCCGACCATCGAGGCCGAGATCAGCGCGGAGAAGCACAACCTCGAGACCCGCCGGGACGCCGACGTGGAGGCCCGCCAGCAGAAGCTGGAGGCCGACCTCGCCGAGCTCGAGGCCGAGGGCGCCAAGTCCGACGTCCGCCGCAAGGTGCGTGAGGGCGGCGAGCGCGAGATGCGCCAGCTGCGCGACCGCGCCCAGCGGGAGATCGACCGCCTCGAGGAGGTGCTCGACACCTTCCGCAAGCTCGAGGTCAAGCAGCTCATCGCCGACGAGGGCCTCTACCGCGAGCTGCGCGACCGGTTCGGCGAGTACTTCGAGGGCGGCATGGGTGCCGCGGCGCTGCAGAAGCTGCTCGCCGACTTCGACCTCGACGCCGAGGCCGCCTCGCTGCGCGAGACCATCCGCAGCGGCAAGGGGCAGCGCAAGCTGCGGGCCCTCAAGCGGCTCAAGGTGGTCGCGGCCTTCCAGCAGACCCGCAACTCGCCCATGGGCATGGTGCTGGACTGCGTCCCGGTCATCCCGCCGGACCTGCGCCCGATGGTGCAGCTCGACGGTGGCCGCTTCGCGACCAGTGACATGAACGACCTGTACCGCCGCGTGATCAACCGGAACAACCGGCTCAAGCGTCTGCTCGACCTCGGCGCGCCCGAGATCATCGTGAACAACGAGAAGCGGATGCTGCAGGAGTCGGTCGACGCGCTGTTCGACAACGGCCGTCGCGGCCGGCCGGTCACCGGCCCGGGCAACCGCCCGCTCAAGTCGCTGTCGGACCTGCTCAAGGGCAAGCAGGGCCGGTTCCGCCAGAACCTGCTCGGCAAGCGCGTCGACTACTCGGGCCGGTCGGTCATCGTCGTCGGCCCGCAGCTGAAGCTGCACCAGTGCGGTCTGCCCAAGCAGATGGCCCTGGAGCTGTTCAAGCCCTTCGTCATGAAGCGGCTGGTCGACCTCAACCACGCGCAGAACATCAAGTCCGCCAAGCGGATGGTGGAGCGCGCGCGGCCGGTCGTGTGGGACGTGCTCGAGGAGGTCATCACCGAGCACCCGGTGCTGCTCAACCGCGCGCCGACCCTGCACCGTCTGGGCATCCAGGCCTTCGAGCCGCAGCTGGTCGAGGGCAAGGCCATCCAGATCCACCCGCTGGTCTGCACCGCGTTCAACGCGGACTTCGACGGTGACCAGATGGCGGTGCACCTGCCGCTGTCGGCGGAGGCCCAGGCCGAGGCCCGGATCCTCATGCTGTCGTCGAACAACATCCTGTCCCCGGCCGACGGTCGCCCGATCACCGCGCCGACCCAGGACATGGTGCTGGGCCTGTACCACCTGACCACCCTGGTGCCCAGCCGGCACGAGGCCGACGGCGGCAAGCCGGCGGCGTTCGGGTCGACGGCCGAGGCGATCATGGCCTTCGACCAGGGTGCGCTGGGCCTGCAGGAGCGGGCGCTGATCCGCCTCGACGAGGTGTTCGGCGTCGACAACGGCAAGGTCAACGAGCCGTGGGAGCAGCCGGAGGACTGGACCCCGGGTGCGCCGGCGCTGGTCTCGACCAGCCTGGGCCGGGTGCTGTTCAACGAGGCCCTGCCCGAGGACTACCGCTTCGTCAACTACCAGGTGCCGAAGAAGGAGCTCGGGGCGATCGTCAACGACCTCGCCGAGCGCTACCCCAAGGTGCAGGTCGCGGCGACGCTGGACGCCCTCAAGTCGGCCGGTTTCCGCTGGGCCACCCGGTCCGGCGTCACGATCGCGATCGACGACGTCGTCACCCCGCCGGCCAAGCAGGAGATCCTCGACCGGCACGAGGCCGAGGCCCGGCAGATCGAGCGCCAGTACGAGCGCGGTGTCATCACCGACGCCGAGCGTCGTGGCGAGCTGATCGAGATCTGGACCCGCGCGCGGGCCGAGGTCTCCCAGGCGATGGTGGACAACTTCCCGACCACCAACCCGGTCTGGGTCATGGTCAACTCGGGCGCCCGAGGCAACATGATGCAGATCAGCCAGATCGCCGGTATGCGTGGTCTGGTCGCCAACCCGAAGGGCGAGATCATCCCGCGGCCGATCAAGGCCAACTTCCGGGAGGGTCTGTCCGTGCTGGAGTACTTCATCTCCACGCACGGTGCCCGCAAGGGTCTGGCCGACACCGCGCTGCGGACGGCGGACTCCGGGTACCTCACCCGCCGGCTGGTCGACGTCTCCCAGGACGTCATCATCCGCGAGGAGGACTGCGGCACCGAGCGCGGCGTGATCATGCCGATCGCGACCGTGATCGACGGTCAGCTCACCCGGGACGCCCACGTCGAGACCAGCGTGTACGCCCGCTCCCTGGCCGCCGACGTGGTGGCCGAGGACGGCACGCTGATCGCGCAGGCCGGCCAGGACCTCGGCGACGTGCTGATCGGCCAGCTGGTCGACGCCAACGTCGCGGAGGTCAAGGTCCGCTGCGTCCTGACCTGTGAGTCGCTGCTCGGCACCTGCGCCACCTGCTACGGCCGCTCGCTGGCGACCGGCAAGCTGGTGGACGTCGGCGAGGCGGTCGGCATCATCGCCGCCCAGTCGATCGGTGA
Source organism: Geodermatophilus sp. SYSU D00965 (assembly GCF_054050075.1). Classification (NCBI taxonomy): domain Bacteria; kingdom Bacillati; phylum Actinomycetota; class Actinomycetes; order Geodermatophilales; family Geodermatophilaceae; genus Geodermatophilus; species Geodermatophilus sp. SYSU D00965. Next base: position 57,621 of record NZ_JBJGYQ010000005.1, read on the forward strand.
GCCCGGCACCCAGCTGACGATGCGCACCTTCCACACCGGTGGTGTCGCGGGTGAGGACATCACCCACGGTCTGCCGCGTGTGGTGGAGCTCTTCGAGGCCCGCGTCCCCAAGGGCAAGGCGCCGATCGCCGAGCTGGCCGGCAGGGTCCGCATCGAGGACGGCGAGCAGTTCCGCAAGCTCACGATCACGCCGGACGACGGCTCCGACGAGGTCGTCTACGACAAGCTGTCGCGCCGGTCGCGGCTGCGCGTCGAGGACGGCGGCCACGTCGAGGTCGGCGAGCAGCTCACCGAGGGTGCGGTCGACCCGCACGAGGTGCTGCGGATCATGGGCCCGCGCGAGGTGCAGCTGCACCTGGTCCGCGAGGTCCAGGAGGTCTACCGCAGCCAGGGTGTGTCGATCCACGACAAGCACATCGAGGTGATCATCCGGCAGATGCTCAAGCGGGTGACCATCATCGACTCGGGCGCGACGGAGTTCCTGCCCGGTGCGCTGGTCGAGCGGACGCTGTTCGAGACCGAGAACCGCCGGGTCGTCGCCGAGGGCGGCGAGCCGGCCTCGGCCCGCCCGGTGCTCATGGGCATCACCAAGGCCTCGCTCGCGACCGAGTCGTGGCTGTCGGCCGCCTCCTTCCAGGAGACGACCAAGGTGCTCACCGACGCCGCGATCCAGGGCAAGAGCGACAGCCTGCTCGGCCTCAAGGAGAACGTGATCATCGGGAAGCTGATCCCGGCCGGTACCGGGATCAGCCGCTACCGGAACATCACGGTCGAGCCGACCGAGGAGGCCCGCGCCGCCGTCTACACGATGGCCGGGTACGACGACGGGCAGTACTACAGCCCGGACGTCTTCGGGCAGGGTTCGGGCGAGGCCGTCCGCCTCGAGGAGTACGACTGGCGAGGCTGATCCACGCTCGTGTATGAGAAGGGCCCCGCAGATCGCGAGATCTGCGGGGCCCTTCTCGTTGCCGTCCCCGTCCAGCCGACGACCTGCCGTCACGTGACGGAACTCGGGCCCTCTACCGGTCCGCGATCCGGCGCATCGTCTCGACGGTCCGGAGCCGGCCCTCGGGACTGGCGTCGAGCGGCTGCAGCATCAGCGTCGTCACGCCGGCCTCGCGGAAGGCGGCGACCCGCTCGGCGACGTGGGACTCCGGCCCGATGAGCGACGTCGCCCGCACCAGTTCGTCGGGCACCGCCGCGGCCGCCTCGTCCTTCTTGCCGTCGAGGTAGAGGTCCTGGACGGCGCGGGCCTCCTCCTCGTACCCGTAGCGACGGGCCAGGTCGTTGTAGAAGTTCTTGCCGCGGGCGCCCATGCCGCCGATGTAGAGGGCCAGCTGCGGCCGCACGGCGTCGAGCAGCCCCTCGACGTCCTCTCCGACGGCGACCGGGACGCCGGTCACCACCTGCAGGTCCCCGAGCGCGGGGTCGCGCTTGGCCCGCCCCGCGGCCAGGGACTCGCCCCACACCGAGGCCGCCTTCTCCGGCACGAAGAAGATCGGCTCCCAGGCCTCGGCGATCTCCGCGGCCAGCTCGACGTTCTTCGGGCCCAGGGCGGCCAGCAGGACCGGGATCCGCTCGCGCACCGGGGTGTTGATCAGCTTGAGCGGCTTGCCCAGGCCGGTGCCCTGCTCGGCGGGGAGCGGGACGGTGTACTTCGGCCCGTCGTGGACCAGCCGGTCGCGGCGCCACACCTGCCGGCAGATCTCCACGATCTCGCGGGTGCGCTGCAGCGGGGCGTCGTAGGGGACGCCGTGCCAGCCCTCGATCACCTGCGGGCCGGACGCGCCCAGGCCGAGGGTGAACCGGCCGCCGGACACGAAGTCCAGCCCGGCCGCGGTCATCGCGGTCAGGGCCGGGGTGCGGCTGTAGATGGGGAAGATGCCGCTCATCAGCTCGACGCGCTCGGTCACCGCGGCCAGGTAGCCCAGTTGGCTCACCGCGTCGAAGGTGTAGACCTCCGCCACCATCGCGAGGTCGAGCCCGGCGGACTCGAGGTCGCGAATCTCCGCGGCGGTCTCGCGGAACCCGCCGCTGTAGCTGGCCTGGATGCCGATGCGCACGTCCACTCCTCAGGTCGGCGGCGCCGTCGTCGGCGCCCGCGGCCGACCGTATCGGCAGGGACGAGCGGCGGTGGCTCCGTCCGGGGTCCGCCCCGCGCTCGCGGGGCGGGGAGAGGGGCCTCCGTCAGACGGCGCGGACCACCCCGACGACCTCGGTGACGACGCGGACGCCGTCCACGTCGCCGGGGACCCGGCTGGCCGCGCGCGCGTCGGCCAGGTTCACCTTCACCACGTAGCCGCTCTCGCCCCGGGCCAGGCCCACGCCCACGACCCCGGGGTCGGCGGCCAGTCGCGCGCTGAGGGCGCTCTTGGCGGCTCGGGCGGAGGCGCGGTCGGTCATGGCCCCATGGTGCCCCCGATCAGCCCGGCGCGACAGTAGGAGGACCCTGCGGGGCCGAGGGCCGGCAAGTCAGGCGGGGACCCACTCCAGGTCGAGCAGCTCCAGCACCGTGGCCATGGGGTTGGCGTAGGTGACGCCGCCGCCGTTGCGGCCGCCGGTCTCACTGCCGGCGAACAGCAGGCCCATCGGCGCCCGGTCCGAGCTCCGCCAGATCACCGACCCGCTGTCACCGCCCGCGCTGAACCCCCCGCTGAGCCCCTCGACCTCGACCTGGTCGTCGAAGGTGTGCACCGCGTCGTCGTACTGCACGGTCACCCCGTCGACCTCGACGGCGGTGATCCGGCCGAGCGTGTGCCCGGTTGTGCGGCCGACCTTCTCCACTCGCTCGTCGGGGTCGACGTCGTCGGTGTCCGGCGCCTCGTCGGCGAGCGGGCCACCCGGGAGCCGGCCGGGCTCGGCCGGCACCTCGGGGTCGAGGACCGCGGCGGCGGCGTCGACCAGGTTGGTCCCGCCGTCGCCCCGGAACCGGACGAAGGCCGCCAGGGAGCCCACCCGGTCGGTGGGGAGCACGCCGCCGTCGGCCGGACCCGGCTGCAGCACCGGGTCGCCGAGCGAGGCGGCCCCGCTGGCGGCCAGGACGTGGTTGTTGGACAGCAGCGCCAGTCGCCCGTCCACCCGCACGAAGCCGCCCAGCGTCCCCGCCGTCACCGCGGCGTGGGCCACGGACAGCCCCGGGTACAGCGGGCGGGTCCGGCGCTGCAACTGGTCGGGCGTGGGGGAGGACAGCGCCCGCACCGGTCCGATCACGCGGACGTCGATCTCGTCGAGCACGGCGTCGTCCAGGCCGGCCAGCAGGACGTCGGCGTCGTCCTTGACCGCCAGCCGGATGGCCAGGTGGGCCTGCTCCGGGCCGATGGGTGCCAGGCCGAGGGCCGGCCGCGCCCAGCCGCGGGGCCCGGCGACGTCGCTGGCGGTGACCCGCCCCCCGGTCTCGGCCAGGCGCGCGGCCAGGTGGGTCTTCAGCTCGCGGGCCAGGTCGACGTGCACGGCATCCTCCGGTGGCGGTCGGTGGGCGTCCTGACACCGACCGTAGGGCCGGGGTACGACAGCCGGTGCGCCGCCCCCCGGGGCCGTCGGCGTCGCGGGGTGTCGCGCGTCGCAGTGGCCGGCGGTCGGCAGGCAGCCGGTACAGTCGCCGCACCGCCGGCCCCGCCGTCCGGTCCGCCCCCGTCCGAGGGAACACCCCGGCCGGCAGAGGTGTTGACCAGGGCGTACGGACCCGGCGGGTGGCTTGACCCTCGCCTGTCGACATGTGGCGGACCCGGCTTTGACCGGTCTCCGGCACACGGGTATCGTGGTCAGCCGTGCCCAGGGTGCCCTGGGCCTGCTCCCGTTCGCGGTGCGCCTGCCGACAAGGTGGTGGCGCCGAGTCGCGGGGGGCGACCGATCCGGTAGACCTCGCCGGCCGGTCCTGGGGACGGCGACACGCCCGACCGCGGGGACCGGTGGTGGTTGGCGGGCCGGCCCGGGTACGACCCCAGCAGGACCGGCACCCCGAGTACGCCAGAGCAGAGCACCATCCACAGCACGACCCAGCGCAGGTAGGAGATCCAGGCCACCCATGCCCACGATCAACCAGCTGGTCCGCAAGGGCCGCGAGGACAAGGTCGAGAAGACCAAGACCCCGGCGCTGAAGGGCTCCCCTCAGCGTCGTGGCGTGTGCACCCGCGTGTACACGACGACGCCGAAGAAGCCGAACTCGGCGCTGCGCAAGGTCGCTCGTGTCCGCCTCACCAGTGGCATCGAGGTGACCGCCTACATCCCCGGTGTCGGTCACAACCTGCAGGAGCACTCGATGGTGCTCGTGCGCGGCGGTCGCGTGAAGGACCTGCCCGGCGTGCGTTACAAGATCATCCGCGGCTCGCTCGACACCCAGGGTGTCCGCAACCGCAAGCAGGCTCGCAGCCGGTACGGCGCGAAGAAGGAGAAGAGCTGACATGCCGCGCAAGGGCCCCGCGCCGCGCCGGCCGCTGGTCGCCGACCCGGTGTACCAGTCGCCTCTGGTGACCCAGCTGATCAACAAGGTGCTCGTCGACGGCAAGCGCTCGGTCGCCGAGTCGATCGTCTACGGCGCCCTCGAGGGCTGCCGCACCAAGACCGACACCGACCCGGTGGTCACCCTCAAGCGCGCGCTGGACAACGTCAAGCCGGCCCTCGAGGTCCGCAGCCGCCGCGTCGGTGGTGCGACCTACCAGGTCCCGGTCGAGGTCCGCGCCTCGCGCAGCACGACGCTGGGCCTGCGCTGGCTGATCCAGTACAGCCGGGCGCGCCGTGAGAAGACGATGACCGAGCGGCTGATGAACGAGCTGCTCGACGCGAGCAACGGCCTCGGTGCCGCGGTCAAGCGCCGCGAGGACACCCACAAGATGGCCGAGTCGAACAAGGCCTTCGCGCACTACCGCTGGTAAGCGCCATCCCGGCTGGCTCCGCCAGCCCCCGCGGCCCGCGGGTGGTCCGGGCCAACCCCTGGACCACCCGCACGCGCACAGCGAACCAAAGAGGAGAGACGAATGGCCGACACCCAGGCCACCCTCGCCAAGACCCGCAACATCGGGATCATGGCGCACATCGACGCCGGCAAGACCACGACGACCGAGCGCATCCTCTTCTACACCGGTATCAACTACAAGATCGGTGAGGTCCACGACGGCGCGGCCACGATGGACTGGATGGAGCAGGAGCAGGAGCGCGGCATCACCATCACGTCCGCCGCGACGAAGTGCTCCTGGAACGGCCACGACATCAACATCATCGACACCCCCGGGCACGTCGACTTCACCGTCGAGGTGGAGCGGTCGCTGCGGGTGCTCGACGGTGCCGTCGCGGTCTACGACGGTGTCGCCGGCGTGGAGCCGCAGACCGAGCAGGTCTGGCGGCAGGCGGAGAAGTACGGCGTCCCGCGCATGTGCTTCGTCAACAAGCTCGACCGCACCGGCGCGAACTTCTTCCGCTGCGTCGACATGATGGTCGAGCGCCTGGGCGCCAACCCGGCGGTGCTGCAGCTCCCGATCGGTGCCGAGGCCGACTTCATCGGTGTCGTCGACCTGGTCGGGATGCGGGCGCTGACCTGGCGTGGCGAGACCCAGATGGGCGAGGACTACTCGGTCGAGGAGATCCCGGCCGAGCTCGCCGACCAGGCCGCCGAGTACCGCGAGAAGCTGCTCGAGACGATCGCCGAGACCGACGACGACCTCATGGAGGCCTACCTCGGCGGCGAGGAGATCTCCGTCGAGCGGCTGAAGGCGGCCATCCGCAAGGCCACCATCTCGGCCCAGGTCAACCCGGTCCTCACCGGCACGGCGTTCAAGAACAAGGGCGTGCAGCCCCTGCTCGACGCCGTCGTCGACTACCTGCCCAGCCCGCTGGACATCGAGGCGATCGTCGGCACCGCGCTGGACGGCGAGACCGAGGTCATCCGGCACGCCGACGAGGACGAGCCGTTCTCCGCGCTGGCCTTCAAGATCCAGACCGACCAGCACCTCGGCAAGCTGACCTACGTCCGGGTCTACTCCGGCAAGGTCTCCTCCGGGTCCCCGGTGCTCAACAGCACCAAGGACCGCAAGGAGCGGATCGGCAAGATCTACCAGATGCACGCCAACAAGCGCGAGGAGCGCGAGGGCGTGGGCGCCGGCCAGATCGTCGCCGTGGTGGGCCTCAAGCAGACCACCACCGGTGACACGCTCTGCGACCCGCAGAAGCCGGTGATCCTGGAGTCGATGACCTTCCCGGCCCCGGTCATCTCGGTCGCCATCGAGCCGAAGACCAAGAGCGACCAGGAGAAGCTCGGCACCGCCATCCAGAAGCTGGCAGAGGAGGACCCGACCTTCCAGGTCCGCCTCGACGAGGAGACCGGCCAGACGGTCATCTCCGGCATGGGCGAGCTGCACCTGGAGATCCTCGTCGACCGCATGCGGCGCGAGTTCAAGGTCGAGGCCAACGTGGGTAAGCCCCAGGTGGCCTACCGCGAGACGATCCGCAAGGCCGTCGAGAAGGTCGACTACACCCACAAGAAGCAGACGGGTGGGTCCGGCCAGTTCGCGAAGGTCCAGGTGACCCTGGAGCCGCTGGAGATCAGCGGCGACTCCGCCACCTACGAGTTCGTCAACGCCGTCACCGGTGGTCGCATCCCGAAGGAGTACATCCCGTCGGTCGACCAGGGCATGCAGGACGCCATGCAGTACGGCATCCTCGCCGGCTACCCGGTCGTGGGCGTCAAGGCGACCCTGATCGACGGTCAGTACCACGAGGTCGACTCGTCGGAGATGGCGTTCAAGATCGCCGGCTCGATGGTCTTCAAGGAGGCCGCGCGCAAGGCCAGCCCGGCCCTGCTCGAGCCGATGATGGCCGTCGAGGTCGTCACGCCCGAGGACTACATGGGCGACGTCATCGGCGACCTGAACTCCCGGCGCGGGATGATCCAGGCGATGGAGGAGCGCTCCGGCGCCCGCGTCGTCCGGGCCCTGGTCCCGCTCTCGGAGATGTTCGGCTACGTGGGCGACCTGCGCAGCCGCACCCAGGGGCGGGCGAGCTACACCATGGTGTTCGACTCGTACGCCGAGGTCCCGGCCAACGTCGCCAAGGAGATCATCGCCAAGGCGACCGGCGAGTGACCTGCCGGGCGGGGTAGCCCCCCGCCCGGGCCCCAGCAAGCCCACCCCAGAGTTCGCGCACGACGCGAGACCACGAGGAGAGGAACCCAGTGGCCAAGGCCAAGTTCGAGCGGACCAAGCCGCACGTCAACATCGGCACCATCGGGCACATCGACCACGGGAAGACCACCCTGACCGCGGCGATCACCAAGGTGCTGCACGACAAGTACCCGGACCTCAACGAGGCGTCGGCCTTCGACCAGATCGACAAGGCGCCCGAGGAGAAGGCCCGCGGGATCACGATCTCGATCGCCCACGTCGAGTACCAGACCGAGAACCGGCACTACGCGCACGTCGACTGCCCCGGTCACGCCGACTACATCAAGAACATGATCACCGGTGCGGCGCAGATGGACGGCGCCATCCTGGTGGTCGCGGCGACCGACGGCCCGATGCCGCAGACCAAGGAGCACGTCCTCCTGGCCCGCCAGGTCGGCGTCCCCTACATCGTCGTGGCGCTCAACAAGGCCGACATGGTCGACGACGAGGAGATCCTCGAGCTCGTCGAGCTGGAGGTCCGCGAGCTGCTCAGCGAGTACGAGTTCCCGGGCGACGACGTCCCCGTGGTGCGCGTCTCCGCGCTGAAGGCCCTCGAGGGCGACGCGAAGTGGGGCGACGCCCTCATGGAGCTGATGGCCGCCGTCGACACCGCCATCCCCGAGCCGCAGCGTGAGATCGACAAGCCGTTCCTCATGCCGGTCGAGGACGTCTTCACCATCACCGGTCGCGGCACCGTCGTCACCGGTCGCGTGGAGCGCGGCATCGTCAAGGTGAACGAGGAGGTCGAGATCGTCGGGATCCGCTCCTCGTCGACCAAGACCACCGTCACCGGCGTCGAGATGTTCCGCAAGCTGCTCGACCAGGGCCAGGCCGGCGACAACGTCGGTCTGCTGCTGCGCGGCATCAAGCGCGAGGACGTGGAGCGCGGCCAGGTCGTCGTGAAGCCCGGCTCGATCACCCCGCACACCAACTTCGAGGGTTCGGTCTACATCCTCTCGAAGGACGAGGGTGGCCGTCACACGCCGTTCTTCAACAACTACCGTCCGCAGTTCTACTTCCGGACCACGGACGTCACGGGCGTCGTGACCCTGCCGGCCGGCACCGAGATGGTCATGCCGGGCGACAACACCGAGATGACGGTCGAGCTGATCCAGCCGATCGCCATGGAGGAGGGCCTGCGGTTCGCCATCCGTGAGGGTGGCCGCACCGTCGGCGCCGGTCGCGTCACCAAGATCCTCAAGTAACACCCCGACGGGCGGCGGTGCGCACGTGTGCGCCGCCGCCCGTCCCCGGGTGGCCGCCTGTGTGCAGTGCCACCCATCCCGCTGGGGCCAGACCGGATGCGGTCAGGACCACCCGGCGTTCCCCAGCTACGAACAGACACCGATCGGCAGGAGCAGAAGACAGCGATGGCGGGACAGAAGATCCGCATCCGGCTGAAGGCCTACGACCACGAGGCGATCGACGCCTCGGCGCGGCGCATCGTCGACACGGTGACCAAGACCGGTGCGCGCGTCGTCGGCCCGGTGCCGCTGCCGACGGAGAAGAACGTGTACTGCGTCATCCGCTCGCCGCACAAGTACAAGGACTCGCGGGAGCACTTCGAGATGCGCACGCACAAGCGGCTCATCGACATCCTCGACCCGACGCCGAAGACGGTCGACGCGCTGATGCGCATCGACCTGCCGGCCTCGGTCGACGTGAACATCCAGTAAGGGCAGTCAGCAGACATGGCGAGCACATTCCGTGGTCTCCTCGGCGAGAAGCTGGGCATGACCCAGGTCTTCGACGAGAACAACCGCATCGTGCCGGTGACCGTCGTCAAGGCGGGCCCGTGTGTGGTGACCCAGGTGCGCACCCCCGAGGTCGACGGCTACTCCGCCGTCCAGCTCGGGTTCGGTGAGATCGACCCGCGCAAGGTGAACAAGCCCGAGGGCGGGCACTTCGCCAAGGCGGGCGTCACGCCGCGTCGTCACCTGGTCGAGCTGCGCACCTCGGACGCCTCGAACTACACGGTCGGCCAGGAGCTGACCGCCGAGGTCTTCGACGGCGTCGCGAAGGTCGACGTCATCGGCACCAGCAAGGGCAAGGGCACGGCCGGTGTCATGAAGCGGCACGGCTTCCGCGGCCTGGGCGCCGCGCACGGCACCCAGCGCAAGCACCGGTCGCCCGGTTCCATCGGCGGGGCGTCGACCCCCGGCCGCGTCTTCAAGGGCCTGCGCATGGCCGGCCGCATGGGCGCGGTGAAGACGACGACCCTCTCGCTCAACGTGCACAAGGTGGACGCCGAGCGTGGGCTGCTGCTGATCAAGGGCGCGATCCCGGGCCCGAAGGGCGGCCTCGTGCTCGTCCGCTCGGCCGTCAAGGGCGGCCCCGTGGGGAGTGACAACCAGTGACCCAGTCGACCCAGACCCGGTCCGACCGCCAGGTCGACGTCCGGACCCCGGCCGGGGAGACCTCCGGCAGCGTGACGCTGCCCGGTGAGCTCTTCGACGCGTCGGCCAACGTCGCGCTCATGCACCAGGTCGTGGTGGCCCAGCTGGCCGCCGCCCGCCAGGGCACGCACGCGACCAAGACGCGCGGCCAGGTCAGCGGTGGTGGCGCCAAGCCGTACCGCCAGAAGGGCACCGGCCGCGCCCGCCAGGGCTCGACCCGTGCGCCGCAGTTCGAGGGCGGTGGCACCGTCCACGGCCCGCAGCCGCGCGACTACTCGCAGAAGACCCCGAAGAAGATGAAGGCCGCCGCGCTGCGTGGCGCCCTCTCCGACCGGGCCCGCGAGGACCGCGTGCACGTCGTGAGCACCTTCGTGGACGGCGACGCCCCGAAGACCAAGGCCGCGCAGGCCACCCTCCAGGCGATCACCACCGCAAAGCGGGTCCTGGTCGTGCTCGACCGCGAGGACGTCCTCAACTGGGTCAGCCTGCGCAACCTGCCGCAGGTGCACCTGATCGAGGCCGGCCAGCTCAACACCTACGACGTGCTGGTGTCCGACGAGGTGGTCTTCACCGAGGCCGCGCTGGCCGAGTTCGTGGCCGGGCCGGCCACCGGCAAGCGCCGGGGCGTGGAGAAGCCCGACCTGACCACGCCGGACGTCCCCGGTGCCATCCCGTCGATCCAGCCGGTCGAGGGCACCACCGACCTGGACATCGCCACCGAGACCACCGAGGAGAAGGCGTGAGCGTCCGCGACCCCCGGGACGTCCTGCTGTCCCCGGTCATCTCGGAGAAGAGCTACGGGCTGCTCGACGAGAACCAGTACACGTTCGTCGTCCTGCCTGAAGCGAACAAGACGCAGATCAAGATCGCGGTCGAGCAGATCTTCAACGTGAAGGTCCTCGGCGTGAACACCATCAACCGCCAGGGCAAGCGCAAGCGCAGCCGGGGCAACAAGCTCGGCAAGCGCAAGGACACCAAGCGCGCCATCGTCTCGCTGGCGCCGGGCGACCGCATCGAGATCTTCGGGGGCCCGGGCGCCTGAGCCCGGGACCGCCGGACCAGAGATAGAGGACTGAGTCAGCAATGGCTATCCGCAAGTACAAGCCGACGACGCCGGGCCGCCGCGGCTCCAGCGTCGCCGACTTCGCCGAGGTCACCCGCGACCACCCCGAGAAGTCGCTGGTCCGGCCGCTGCACGGTCGCGGCGGGCGCAACGTCCACGGGAAGGTCACCGCGCGGCACCAGGGCGGCGGGCACAAGCGCGCCTACCGGGTGATCGACTTCCGCCGGGCCGACAAGGACGGCGTGCCGGCCAAGGTCGCGCACATCGAGTACGACCCGAACCGCACCTCGCGCATCGCGCTGCTGCACTTCGCGGACGGCGAGAAGCGCTACATCATCGCGCCGGCCCGCCTGAAGCAGGGCGACACGGTGGAGTGCGGTCCCTCGGCCGACATCAAGCCGGGCAACAACCTCCCGCTGCGGAACATCCCCGTCGGCACCGTCGTTCACGCCATCGAGCTCCGTCCCGGTGGCGGTGCGAAGATCGCCCGCTCGGCCGGCACCAGCGTCCAGCTGGTCGCCCGAGAGGGTCGCTTCGCGCAGCTGCGCATGCCGTCGGGCGAGATCCGCAACGTCGACGTCCGCTGCCGCGCGACCGTCGGCGAGGTGGGCAACGCCGAGCAGTCGAACATCAACTGGGGCAAGGCCGGCCGCATGCGGTGGAAGGGCAAGCGCCCGACCGTCCGCGGTGTCGCCATGAACCCGGTGGACCACCCGCACGGTGGTGGTGAGGGCAAGACCTCCGGTGGTCGCCACCCGGTGAACCCGAAGGGCAAGCCGGAGGGCCGCACGCGCAAGCGCAAGGCCAGTGACGCCCTGATCGTGCGCCGCCGGCGCACCAACAAGAAGCGCTGAGCGGGTAGAGGAGTCCGACAGACATGCCACGCAGCCTGAAGAAGGGCCCGTTCGTCGACGACCACCTGCTCAAGAAGGTGGACGCGCAGAACGAGAAGGGCACCAAGACCGTCATCCGGACCTGGTCCCGCCGCTCGACGATCATCCCCGACATGCTCGGGCACACCATCGCCGTCCACGACGGTCGCAAGCACGTCCCGGTGTTCGTGACCGAGGCCATGGTCGGGCACAAGCTGGGCGAGTTCGCGCCCACCCGCACGTTCCGTGGGCACGTCAAGGACGACCGCCGGTCCCGGCGCGGCTGAACCAGGTAGAGAGAGAATCCACATGACTTCCCAGGTGGGACAGGAGGCGCCGGTCGCCCGGGCTACGGCCCGGTTCGTCCGCGTCACCCCCATGAAGGCACGCCGGGTGGTGGACCTCATCCGCTACCTGCCGACCGACGAGGCGCTGGCCCTGCTGCGCTTCGCGCCGCAGGCCGCCAGCGAGCCGGTGCTCAAGGTCGTCGCCAGCGCCGTCGCCAACGCCGAGCACAACCTGCGGCTGGACCCGGCCGCGCTGGTCGTGAGCGCCGCGTACGTCGACGAGGGCCCGACGCTCAAGCGCATCCGTCCGCGGGCCCAGGGCCGCGCGTACCGGATCAACAAGCGGACCTGCCACATCACGGTCGAGGTCGCCGAGGTCTCGGCGAACGCCGAGCTGGCCGGCAAGTCGCGCACCGCGCGCCGTCGCACCGGTCAGTCCGGGCCGGCCACCCAGCAGCAGAGCAGCAACACGAGGGGAGGGACCCGCTAGTGGGTCAGAAGGTCAACCCGCACGGGTTCCGACTGGGCATCACCACGGACTACAAGTCCCGGTGGTACGCCGACAAGCTGTACAAGGACTACGTCAAGGAAGACGTGGCCATCCGCAAGCTCATGAGCAAGGGGATGGAGCGGGCCGGGATCTCCAAGGTGGAGATCGAGCGCACCCGCGACCGCGTCCGCGTCGACATCCACACCGCCCGGCCGGGCATCGTCATCGGCCGCCGCGGCGCGGAGGCCGACCGCATCCGCGGCGAGCTGGAGAAGCTCACCGGCAAGCAGGTGCAGCTGAACATCCTCGAGGTCAAGAACCCCGAGTCCGACGCGCAGCTGGTCGCCCAGGGCGTCGCCGAGCAGCTCTCCAGCCGGGTGAGCTTCCGTCGCGCCATGCGCAAGGCCATGCAGTCAGCGCAGCGCAGCCCGCAGGTGAAGGGCATCCGGGTGCAGTGCTCGGGTCGCCTCGGCGGCACGGAGATGAGCCGGTCGGAGTTCTACCGCGAGGGTCGTGTGCCGCTGCACACGCTGCGGGCGAACATCGATTACGGCATCTACGAGGCCCGCACCACCTTCGGCCGCATCGGCGTGAAGGTCTGGATCTACAAGGGCGACGTCAGCGGCTCGCGTGCCGAGCGGGAGGCCCTCGAGGCCCTCGCGGCCCGTCAGCAGCGCCGTGAGCGGGCCCAGCGTCCGCGCCGGTCCGGCTCGTCCGGCACCACCGCCGGCGGCACCGAGGCCGGTCGCGCTGCGGCCGAGTCCTCGACCGGTCCCGCCGTCGACACCACCGAGAGCGCGGTCGCCGCGACGTCCGGCGAGGTCGCTCCCGAGCAGACCGTCGCCGAGAACGTGGGCACCGAGGCGACCGCTGCGGCCGAGAACACGGCCGCGCAGAACACCACGGAGGGCTGACACGTGCTGATCCCACGGCGCGTCAAGCACCGCAAGCAGCACCACCCGAGCCGCTCGGGTCGTGCCAAGGGCGGCACCGCCATCAACTTCGGCGAGTACGCCATCCAGGCGCTCGAGCCGGCGTACGTGACCAACCGGCAGATCGAGTCGGCCCGTATCGCCATGACCCGGCACATCCGTCGTGGCGGCAAGGTGTGGATCTCGATCTACCCGGACCGCCCGCTGACCAAGAAGCCGGCCGAGACCCGCATGGGTTCCGGTAAGGGTTCGCCCGAGTGGTGGGTGGCCAACGTCAAGCCCGGCCGCATCATGTTCGAGCTCTCCGGTGTCGCCGAGCCGGTGGCCCGCGAGGCCATGCGCCGCGCCATCCACAAGCTGCCCATGAAGTGCCGCTTCATCACTCGCGAAGGAGAGGTGTGATGGCCGCCGGTCTGACCGCTCCCGAGCTGCGTGAGCTCTCCGCCGAGGAGCTCGCCACGCGGTTGCGCGAGTCGAAGGAAGAACTGTTCAACCTGCGGTTCCAGGTGGCCACCGGCCAGCTGGACAACAACAGGCGGCTGCAGACCGTCCGCCGCGACATCGCCCGGATCTACACGATCATGCGCGAGCGCGAGCTGGGCCTGTCGGTCGCCCCGAACGAGGGTGTGGCATGAGCGAGCCCCAGTCGGCGCAGCCGAACACTGCTGCAGCGTCGGGCCCCGGCCTGGCCGGCCGTGGCTACCGCAAGGTCCGCGAGGGCCTCGTGGTGAGCGACAAGATGGACAAGACGATCGTCGTCGAGGTCGAGGACCGCGTGAAGCACGGCCTCTACGGCAAGGTCATCCGTCGCACGAGCAAGCTGAAGGCCCACGACGAGCAGGGGGTCGCCGGCATCGGTGACCGCGTGCAGATCATGGAGACCCGACCGCTGTCGGCCACCAAGCGGTGGCGGCTGGTCGAGGTCCTCGAGAAGGCGAAGTGATGGTCGGTCACTCGGCCCGCACCTGGGCCGAGTGACCAACACCCCTCCGGGGGAGCGTCCGCAGAGCAGGTACGCTGGACGACTGGCGCGCCCTCCGGGTGTGCGCCGCATCCCGGTACCCGTGCCTCGGACGCACCGGCGGCTGACGCTGCCGGTGCGTCCGCACGTGGGTATCGGACAGCCGGTTCACCGATCCGGCCCGGCTGTCACCACGAAAGATCAGGAGTAGGACGTGATCCAGCAGGAGTCGCGACTGCGGGTCGCCGACAACACCGGGGCAAAGGAGATCCTCTGCATCCGGGTGCTCGGCGGTTCCGGGCGACGCTACGCGGGCATCGGCGACGTCATCGTCGCCACCGTGAAGGACGCCCTGCCCGGCGCCGGCGTCAAGCGCGGTGACGTGGTCAAGGCCGTCGTCGTGCGCACGGTGAAGGAGCGTCGTCGTCCGGACGGCTCCTACATCCGCTTCGACGAGAACGCCGCGGTCATCATCCGCGACAGCGGCGACCCGCGCGGTACGCGCATCTTCGGCCCCGTCGGCCGGGAGCTCCGCGACAAGCGCTTCATGCGGATCATCTCGCTCGCCCCGGAGGTGCTGTGACCATGGCGGAGAAGACCCCCTCGATGAAGGTCAAGAAGGGCGACACCGTCGTGGTGCTGTCCGGTAAGGACAAGGGCGCCAAGGGCCGCGTCATCGCCGCCTACCCCAAGCAGCAGAAGGTCCTCGTTGAGGGCGTCGGCCGGGTCAAGAAGCACACCCGGATCAGCTCCAACCAGCGTGGCGCCCAGTCGGGCGGGATCGTCACGCAGGAGGCTCCCATCCACGTCAGCAACGTGATGGTGATCGACTCCGAGGACAAGCCGACCCGGGTCGGTTACCGCAAGGACGAGGAAGGCCGCAGCATCCGGGTCTCGCGGCGCACCGGTAAGGACCTCTGACCGACATGAGTGCACCCACCCGTGAGCTGCCCCGCCTGCTCGAGCGCTACCGCGCGGACATCGCGCCGGCGCTGCAGTCGGAGTTCAACTACGACAACGTCATGCAGATCCCGCGGCTGACGAAGATCGTCGTCAACATGGGCGTCGGCGAGGCGACCCGCGACGCGAAGCTGATGGACGGCGCGGTCCGCGACCTCACCGCCATCACCGGGCAGAAGCCCGCCGTCGTCCGCGCCCGCAAGTCCATCGCGCAGTTCAAGCTGCGTGAGGGCATGCCGATCGGCGCCAAGGTCACCCTGCGCGGCGACCGCATGTGGGAGTTCCTGGACCGGCTGCTGTCGCTGGCCCTGCCCCGCATCCGTGACTTCCGCGGCCTCAACGCGAAGCAGTTCGACGGTCACGGCAACTACACGTTCGGGCTGACCGAGCAGTCGATGTTCCGCGAGATCGACGTCGACAAGATCGACCGTCCCCGCGGCATGGACATCACGCTGGTCACCACCGCCACGAACGACGAGGAGGGTCGCGAGCTCCTCCGCCTGCTGGGCTTCCCGTTCGCCGGCCAGCCCGTCGTGACCACCACCCGCTGAGCCGGGGCGAGGAGACAGACAGATGGCAAAGAAGGCGCTGATCAACAAGGCGGCCCGCAAGCCGAAGTTCGCGGTCCGCGGCTACACCCGCTGCCAGCGGTGCGGCCGTCCGCACTCGGTCTTCCGCAAGTTCGGCCTGTGCCGGATCTGCCTGCGGGAGATGGCCCACGCCGGCGAGCTCCCGGGCGTCAGCAAGTCCAGCTGGTGAAGGACCCCGCTACCCCGCACGCCTCGCACGCTCGGCGCGGGACCCGGTAGCGGGCCGACCCCAGCAGCTCACCACCACTGAAGCACCACCGATCGCCGAGAGGCCCGCGCCACACCGCGTGAGGAACCGCGGCGAGAGAGGCAACACACCCATGACGATGACCGACCCGATCGCGGACATGCTCACGCGGATCCGGAACGCCAACCAGGCGTACCACGACTCCACGACGATGCCGTCCTCCAAGTTGAAGACGCACATCGCGGAGATCCTCCAGCAGGAGGGGTACATCGCCGGCTGGCGGGTCGACGAGGTCGAGCAGGACGGCACCGCGCGCAAGCAGCTGGTGGTCGACCTCAAGTACGGCCCGAACCGTGAGCGGAGCATCGCCGGTGTCCGGCGCGTCTCCAAGCCCGGTCTGCGGGTGTACGCCAAGTCCAACGCGCTGCCCAAGGTGCTCGGTGGCCTCGGGGTGGCGATCATCTCCACCTCGACCGGTCTGCTGACCGACCGGCAGGCGAACAAGAAGGGCGTGGGCGGGGAAGTCCTCGCCTACGTCTGGTAAGGGGACGAGCAGATGTCACGGATCGGACGACTCCCGATTCCGGTGCCCAGCGGCGTGGACGTCGCCATCGACGGCCAGACGGTCAACGTCAAGGGCCCCAAGGGCGCGCTCAGCCACACGGTCGCGGCGCCCATCACCGTGGCCCGCGGCGAGGACGGCGTGCTGAGCGTGCAGCGCCCCAACGACGAGCGGGAGAGCCGGGCCCTGCACGGGCTGTCGCGCACCCTCATCGCCAACATGATCACCGGCGTCACCACGGGGTACAGCAAGACCCTCGAGATCGTCGGTGTCGGTTACCGCGTCCAGGCGCGTGGCTCGGACCTCGAGTTCGCCCTGGGCTACAGCCACCCGGTGCCGGTGCGTGCCCCGGAGGGCATCTCCTTCACCGTCGAGTCGCCGACCCGCCTGCGGGTCGAGGGCATCGACAAGCAGCAGGTGGGCCAGGTCGCGGCCAACATCCGCAAGCTGCGCCGTCCGGACCCGTACAAGGGCAAGGGCGTGCGCTACCAGGGTGAGGTCGTCAAGCGCAAGGTCGGGAAGACGGGTAAGTGATGGCACAGACCGAGAAGGCTGCTGCTCGGGTGCACAAGCCCGTCGGCACCGACGTCAGCACCGCGCGGCGGACCTCCCGCCTGCGCCGGCACACCCGGCTGCGCAAGCGCGTCTCGGGCACGCCGGAGCGTCCGCGCATGGTGGTCAAGCGCAGCTCGCGGCACATCCACGTGCAGGTTGTCGACGACACCGTCGGCCGTACCCTGGTCAGCGCCTCGACGCTCGACCCGAGCCTGCGCAGCGCCGAGGGCGACAAGTCCACCCTGGCCCGCCAGGTGGGCGCGCTGGTCGCCGAGCGGGCCAAGGCCGCCGGTATCGCCGCGGTCGTGTTCGACCGGGGTGGCAACCGCTACCAGGGTCGGATCGCCGCGCTGGCCGACGGTGCCCGTGAGGGTGGCCTGGACTTCTGATGAGCTACACCGCGAACAAGATCGAGAGGGACGTCTGATGCCAGGACCACAGCGACGCGGCGGCGGCGCCGGCGGCGGCAACGACCGCCGCGACCGTCGTGACGGCGGGCGGGGGCCCGGCGGCGCGCCTGCCGAGAAGAGCAACTACATCGAGCGCGTGGTGGCCATCAACCGCGTGTCCAAGGTCGTCAAGGGCGGTCGGCGCTTCAGCTTCACCGCCCTGGTGATCGTGGGCGACGGGGACGGCACCGTGGGCGTCGGCTACGGCAAGGCCAAGGAGGTGCCCGCGGCGATCGCCAAGGGCGTCGAGGAGGCCAAGAAGCACTTCTACAAGGTGCCGCGCATCGCCAGCACCATCCCGCACGCGGTGCAGGGCGAGGCCGCTGCCGGTGTCGTGCTGCTCAAGCCGGCCAGCCCCGGTACCGGTGTCATCGCCGGTGGTCCGGTGCGCGCCGTCCTCGAGTGTGCGGGCATCCACGACGTGCTGTCGAAGAGCCTCGGGTCCTCCAACCCGATCAACATCGTGCACGCGACCATGCAGGCGCTGAAGGACCTCGTCCGCCCCGAGGAGATCGCGGCTCGCCGTGGTCTGCCGCTCGAGGACGTCGCCCCGGCGGCCATGCTGCGTGCCCGTGCGGGCCAGGGGGTCTGACATGGCACAACTGAAGGTCACCCAGGTCAGGTCCGCCATCGGGACCAAGCCGAACCAGCGTCAGACGCTGCGGTCGCTGGGCCTCAAGCGGATCAACGACTCGGTCGTCCAGGAGGACCGTCCCGAGATCCGCGGGATGGTCGCGACGGTGCCGCATCTCGTGCGCGTCGAAGAAGTCTGAGGAAAGACTCGCTATGACACTGAAGGTCCACCACCTGCGTCCGGCTCCCGGCGCCCACACCAAGAAGACCCGCGTGGGTCGCGGTGAGGGCTCCAAGGGCAAGACCGCCGGTCGCGGCACCAAGGGCACCGGCGCGCGCGGCAACACCTCCGCGCGGTTCGAGGGCGGGCAGACGCCGCTGCACATGCGGCTGCCGAAGCTCTCGGGCTTCAAGAACCCGAACAAGGTCGTCTTCCAGGTCGTCAACCTCGACCGGATCGCGTCCCTGTTCCCCCAGGGCGGCTCGGTGAACCCCGACTCCCTCGCCGAGGCCGGCGCGGTGCGCCGCGGCCAGCCGGTGAAGGTGCTCGGCACCGGCGACCTGGGCGGTGTCGAGGTGCACGTGCACGCGCACGCGTTCTCGGCGTCCGCCGCGGAGAAGATCTCCGCGGCCGGGGGCAGCACCACCCGCATCTGAACAAGGACCCCCTGCCCCCACCGGGGGCCTGCAGGGGGCCGCACGCGGCCCGGTGGCTATCGCAGCCACCGGGCCGCGCATTGCTAACCTCATTCGACCGAGCAGGGGAGGGCACGTGCTGCAGGCGTTCGCTGCGGCGTTCCGGACGCCAGACCTCCGGCGCAAGCTGCTGTTCTCCCTGGCGATCATCGCCGTGTACCGGCTGGGGGCCTCCGTCCCCGGGCCGGGCGTGTCCGTCGAGGCCATCAACAGCTGTCTCGAGCAGGCGCAGGCCTCCGACCAGCGGGACCTCTACTCGCTGGTGAACCTCTTCTCCGGTGGCGCGCTGCTGCGGCTGTCGGTGTTCGCGCTCGGGATCATGCCGTACATCACGGCGAGCATCATCGTGCAGCTGCTGGTCGTGGTCATCCCGCGCTTCGAGCAGCTGAAGAAGGAAGGGCAGTCGGGCCAGCAGAAGCTGACCCAGTACACCCGCTACCTGACGATCGCGCTCGCCATCCTGCAGAGCACCGGCATCATCGCCCTGGCCCGCTCCGGTCAGCTGTTCCCGGGCTGCTCGCAGGACATCATCCCGGACACGTCCATCTGGACGACGGTGGTCCTGGTGATCGCGCTCACCGCCGGCACCGCGGTGATCATGTGGCTCGGTGAGCTGCTCACGGAGAAGGGGATCGGCAACGGCATGTCCGTGCTGATCTTCACGTCGATCGCAGCCCGCATCCCCGCCGAGGGCGGCCAGATCCTGCAGACCCGCGGCGGCTTCGTCTTCGCCGTCGTCTGCGTCATCGCTGTCGTCATCATCGGCACGGTGGTCTGGGTCGAGCAGGCCCAGCGGCGCATCCCCGTCCAGTACGCCAAGCGCATGGTCGGTCGCCGCATGTACGGCGGGACGTCGACCTACCTGCCGCTCAAGGTCAACCAGGCCGGCGTCATCCCGGTCATCTTCGCGTCGTCGCTGCTGTACCTCCCGCAGCTGATCACGCAGCTGCAGGGCAACGAGACCGGCCCGGTGCGGCGCTTCTTCGAGAACTACGTCATCAACCAGAGCAGCCCCGCGCACATCGCCATCTACTTCGGGCTGATCGTGTTCTTCACGTACTTCTACGTGTCGATCACCTTCAACCCGGAGGAGCGGGCCGAGGACATGAAGCGCTACGGCGGCTTCATCCCGGGCATCCGGCCGGGTCGGCCCACCGCCGAGTACCTGCAGTACGTGCTGTCCCGGATCACCCTCCCCGGGTCGATCTACCTGGGGCTGGTGGCAGTCTTGCCCAACCTGTTCCTGTCGATCACGCAGCAGGGGCAGAACCAGAACTTCCCGTTCGGCGGGACCGCGGTGCTGATCATGGTCGGAGTGGGGTTGGAGACGGTGAAGCAGATCGAGACGCAACTCAACCAGCGCAACTACGAAGGGTTCCTGAAGTAGTGCGCGTCGTGCTGCTCGGGCCCCCCGGGGCGGGCAAGGGCACCCAGGCGCAGATCATCGCCGGCCGGCTCGGCGTCCCGGCGATCTCGACCGGCGACATCTTCCGGGCCAACGTCAGCGGGGGGACCCCGCTGGGTCTCGAGGCCAAGGTCTACATGGACGCCGGCGACCTCGTGCCCGACGAGATCACGGTGGCGATGGTCAAGGACCGGCTGGCCGAGGCCGACGCCAAGGGCGGCTTCCTGCTCGACGGGTTCCCGCGGACCATCGCGCAGGCCGAGCAGCTGCGCACCTCGCTGGAGGACCTGGGGCACGCCCTCGACCGCGTCCTCGAGCTGGTCGTGGACGAGGAGGAGCTGGTGCGCCGGCTCTCCGGTCGGGTCATGGTGGTCGACGGGGAGACCGTGCAGCGCGAGGATGACAAGCCGGAGACCGTGCGGCACCGGCTGCAGGTCTACCGGGAACAGACCGCGCCGCTGTCGGGGTTCTACGAAGCTGAGGGGCTGCTGGCCCGCATCGACGCGATCGGGGCGATCGAGGAGGTCACCGCGCGGGCGATGGCGGCCCTCGGGGTGACCGGGGCCGAGGTGGCCGCGCAGCCCGAGGGACCGACCGGGCAGCCGAGCGCGGGCTGAGGAACGGCGGCGCAGATGACGGCCGCCGGGATCCTCGGACGCCTCCCGCTGCTGGCGAAGTGGAGTGGACGGATGATCCAGATCAAGACGCCGCACGAGATCGAGCTCATGCGGGCCGCAGGCCTGGTCGTGGCCGGTGCGATCGCCGCGGTGCGTGCCGCGGTGCGGCCGGGTGTCACCACCGGTGAGCTCGACGCGATCGCCGAGGACCACATCCGCAGCGCCGGCGCCGTCCCGTCCTTCCTGGGCTACCACGGCTTCACCGGCAGCATCTGCGCGTCGATCAACGACGAGATCGTTCACGGCATCCCGGACAGGGGCCGCGCGCTGGCCGAGGGCGACAACATCTCCATCGATTGCGGGGCCATCCTGCAGGGCTGGCACGGCGACTCCGCCGTCACGGTCACCGTGGGCCCCCCGTCGGCCGAGGACGCCGCGCTGATCGCCGTCACCGAGCGGTCGATGTGGGCCGGCCTGGCCCGGGCGATCGCCGGGGGCCGGCTGACCGACATCAGCCACGCCGTCGAGGAGGCGATCACCGCCGAGGAGCACCCCTACGGGATCGTCGACCACTACGGCGGCCACGGCATCGGATCCGAGATGCACCAGGACCCGCACGTGCTGAACTACGGCCGCGCCGGCCGTGGTCCGCGGCTGGTCCCCGGGCTCGCGCTGGCCATCGAGCCGATGGTCACCGTGGGGGACCCGGCCACCGTCGAGCTCGAGGACGGCTGGACCGTGGTCACCAAGGACGGGTCCCGCGCGGCCCACTTCGAGCACACCGTCGCCATCACCCCGGAGGGCCCCTGGGTCCTGACGGCGGAGGACGGCGGCGTCGCGGGGCTGGCCCCCTTCGGGATCACCCCCCGCACCTGAGCAGGGTCCCTGCCCCCGCCACGCGCACGTTCGTGGCGGGACCCGGCAGGAGGACCGTCCCGGTGTGACGTTCCACCCTCCGTCCTGATCGGGGCCGGGTTGGAGAGGCGCGCCGGAGCGGGGTACAGTGGCCGATGGCGCTCGCGCCGCCCTGTTGTCGTGCTGTGGCCGTACGACGCGGGGCGCCCTCGCGGGAGTGTCTGCACCACCTGTTCTGCAATCAACCAGCGCGTCCGGCGGGTCTCCGCGTGGGCGCAGTCGAGCCGGGAGGCCGTGTCGGGTATGGCGAAGAAGGACGGGGCCATCGAGGTCGAGGGTCGCGTCGTCGAGCCGCTGCCCAACGCGATGTTCCGGGTCGAGCTGCAGAACGGGCACCGGGTGCTCGCCCACATCAGCGGCAAGATGCGCCAGCACTACATCCGCATCCTGCCCGAGGACCGCGTGGTCGTGGAGCTCTCGCCCTACGACCTGACCCGCGGTCGCATCGTCTACCGGTACAAGTAACCGCCGTTGCGCGCCGCCCCGACCGGGGTGGGTGTGCGCGGCTCACGATCGACAGGAATGAGGGGCGGCACCGGTGAAGGTCCAGCCGTCGGTGAAGAAGATCTGCGACAAGTGCAAGGTGATCCGCCGGCACGGCCGGGTCATGGTCATCTGCGACAACGCCCGCCACAAGCAGCGGCAGGGCTGAGGGAGTACCTGGACATGGCACGACTGGCCGGCGTCGACCTGCCCCGCGAGAAGCGGATGGAGATCGCGCTCACCTACATCTACGGCATCGGCAAGGCCCACGCGAAGGAGACCCTGGCCGCGACGGGCGTCAGCCCCGACCTGCGCGCCAAGGACCTCAGCGACGAGGACCTGCTGAAGCTGCGTGACTACATCGACGAGCACTTCCGCGTCGAGGGTGACCTGCGCCGCGAGGTGGCCGCCGACATCCGCCGCAAGGTGGAGATCGGCTGCTACCAGGGCCTGCGTCACCGTCGCGGCCTGCCCGTCCACGGTCAGCGCACCCGGACCAACGCTCGCTCGAGCAAGGGTCCGCGCAAGACCATCGCCGGCAAGAAGAAGGCCGGCAAGAAGTAAGCCGTGCAGCGCGCCGTCGCAGGCGACCCGTGAGGGCGGGAGCGACGGCGCGCACACGTGCTGCATCTGGCCACTGATCAGAAGGAAACCGGAGAGACATGCCTCCCAGGGCTCGCGCCGCGGCTGGTGCCAAGAAGGTCCGCCGCAAGGAGAAGAAGAACGTCGCCCACGGCGCCGCTCACATCAAGAGCACCTTCAACAACACCATCGTGTCGATCACCGACCCCAACGGGAACGTGATCAGCTGGGCCTCCGCCGGCCACGTCGGCTTCAAGGGCTCGCGCAAGTCGACGCCGTTCGCCGCGCAGATGGCCGCCGAGAACGCCGCGCGCAAGGCGCAGGAGCACGGCATGCGCAAGGTCGACGTCTTCGTCAAGGGCCCCGGCTCCGGCCGTGAGACCGCCATCCGGTCCCTCCAGGCCACCGGCCTCGAGGTGGGTCAGATCCAGGACGTGACGCCGCAGCCGCACAACGGCTGCCGCCCGAAGAAGCGCCGCCGGGTCTGACCGGCCACCGACGAGAGCGAAGGTAGAGAAACGTGGCCCGTTACACCGGAGCCGACTGCCGCATGTGCCGGCGCGAGAAGATGAAGCTGTTCCTCAAGGGCAGCAAGTGCGAGTCCCCGAAGTGCCCGATCGAGATCCGGCCCTACCCGCCGGGCGAGCACGGCCGGGGCCGCAGCAAGGACAGCGAGTACCTGCTGCAGCTGCGCGAGAAGCAGAAGGCCCGCCGCATCTACGGCGTGCTGGAGAAGCAGTTCCGCGGCTACTACGAAGAGGCGAACAAGAAGTCGGGCAAGACCGGTGAGGTCCTGCTGCAGATCCTCGAGTCCCGCCTCGACAACGTGGTCTACCGGGCCGGCTTCGCCGAGTCCCGCGACATGGCCCGCCAGCTGGTGCGCCACGGCCACATCCGCGTCAACGGCCGCAAGGTGGACATCCCGTCCTTCCGCGTGAGCGCGAACGACATCATCGAGGTCGCCGAGAAGTCGCGGCGGATGCTGCCCTTCGAGGTCGCCCAGGCCCGCGCCGGCGAGCGCCCCGTGCCGCCGTGGCTGGAGGTCATCAGCAGCCAGCTGCGCGTGCTCGTGCACAGCGTGCCGGCCCGCCAGGTGATCGACACCCCGGTGCAGGAGCAGCTGATCGTCGAGCTCTACTCCAAGTAAGAGCTCGCCTCCGGGGCCGGGTCGCACCGGCCCGGCCCCGGAGCCGGCTCCGGCGGGTGGACAGATGCCCTCCGGAGCCCGCACCACCCCCTCACGGCGTCATATGGCGGGCGCCGGAGGACCCCAAGGAGAACACCGCAATGCTCATCGCACAGCGACCGACGCTGACCGAGGAGACCCTCTCCGAGCAGCGCTCGCGGTTCGTCATCGAGCCGCTCGAGCCGGGCTTCGGCTACACCCTCGGCAACTCACTGCGCCGCACCCTCCTCTCCTCCATCCCCGGCGCTGCTGTCACCAGCATCCGGATCGAGGGGACCCTGCACGAGTTCACCACCGTGCCCGGGGTCAAGGAGGACGTCACCGAGATCATCCTCAACCTCAAGGGCCTGGTCGTGAGCTCCGACTCCGACGAGCCGGTGACCATGTACCTGCGCAAGCAGGGCCCGGGCGAGGTCACCGCCGCGGACATCGCGCCGCCGGCGGGGGTCGAGGTGCACAACCCCGAGCTGCACATCGCCACCCTCAACGGCAAGGGTCGGCTGGAGATCGAGCTCGTCGTCGAGCGGGGCCGCGGTTACGTGCCGGCGCCGCAGAACAAGCAGCCCGGCCAGGAGATCGGCCGGATCCCCGTCGACTCCATCTACTCGCCGGTCCTCAAGGTCACCTACGCCGTCGAGGCCACCCGCGTCGAGCAGCGGACCGACTTCGACCGTCTGGTCGTCGACGTCGAGACCAAGCCGTCGATCGCCCCGCGCGACGCCATCGCCAGCGCCGGCTCCACGCTGGTCGAGCTGTTCGGCCTGCTGCGCGAGCTGAACATCGACGCCGAGGGCATCGAGGTCGGGCCGAGCCCGGCCGAGGCCGCCGACATCGCCAACTTCTCGATGCCGATCGAGGACATGGACCTCACGGTCCGGTCCTACAACTGCCTCAAGCGCGAGGGCGTGCACACCGTCGGTGAGCTCGTCACCCGCTCCGAGGCCGACCTGCTCGACATCCGCAACTTCGGGGCCAAGTCGATCGACGAGGTCAAGATGAAGCTGGCGGCGATGGGCCTCGCGCTCAAGGACAGCCCGCCCGGGTTCATCCCGACGTCGGTCGAGAGCTACGACGAGGGCTACGAGACCGACGCCTACCAGCAGCACGGCGAGTACGCCGCCGCGTACGACCAGGCGCAGTACGACGACGGCTCCTACCAGGAGACCGAGCAGCTCTGAGGCCGGTGCCGGACGGCGGGGGAACCCGCCGTCCGGCACCGCCGACCGGGCCGCCACACTGGGTCCGGACGCACCACCGCGCGTCCAGCGCGCCGATCGACAGCACCACCACGGAACGCAGCCGGCACCGCGGCCCGGCCGCCTGAGGAAGGACCGACATGCCCACCCCCACCAAGGGCCCCCGTCTCGGCGGGTCCCCTGCGCACGAGCGGCTGATGCTGGCCAACCTGGCCACGTCGCTGTTCGAGCACGGGCGGATCACCACCACCGAGGCGAAGGCGAAGCGGCTGCGCCCGTTCGCCGAGAAGCTGGTGACCTTCGCCAAGCGCGGTGACCTGCACGCCCGCCGCCAGGTGATGACCGTCATCCGGGACAAGGACGTCGTCCACCAGCTGTTCGCCGAGATCGGTCCGCGCTACGAGAACCGGCCCGGCGGCTACACCCGCATCACCAAGGTCGGTTCGCGCAAGGGCGACAACGCCCCCATGGCCGTGATCGAGCTGGTCGAGGGCCTGACCGTGGCCCAGGAGGCAGTCGGCGAGGCCGAGCGCGCCCGCGGCACCCAGTTCGCCTCCGGCGCCGGTGCGGCTGCGGCGTCCGGTGAGGTCACCGCCGAGGCGCTCGAGACCGCCGACGCCGACGAGCCCGCGGAGGTCACCGAGGACGCCCAGGCCGGCGGCGACGCCACCGACGCCGAGGCCCCCGAGGCTGTGACCACCGAGGCTGCCACCACCGAGGCCGAGGCTCCCGAGGCCGCGACCGCCGACGCCGAGGACACGGACGGCACGCGATGAGCGACCGGGCGAACCCGGGCGAGGGCGGCAACGCCGGCGCCGTCGGGGTGCCCGCCAGCGGCGGTGACCAGGGCGCGACCCTCGCGGGCGAGACGACCGGGCCCGGTGGCGACACCTCCCCGGCCGTGACCGGCGGCGGGGTCGACGCCGAGGCGCAGCAGGTCGTCACCGACGTCTACAGCCCCGACGACGAGCGGCAGGACGACGGCGACGTCACCCCGGAGCCCGAGCCGGTGAACACGGTGCTCGTCGACGACCCGGCGCTCTCCCCGGACCTGCAGAAGGCCGCGGCCGCCGAGATCAACCCGGCCGAGACGATGGACGCGGCCACGGCCGGCACCCACACCGAGGGTGGGGACGCCGCGCCCGACCCGAAGTGAGCACTCGCTGAACCCTCAGCACACCGACGAGCCCGTCACCGACCCCGGTGGCGGGCTCGTCCGTCTCCGGCTGGAGATCTCCTACGACGGCACGGCACTGCACGGCTGGGCGCGCCAGCCGGGACAGCGCACGGTGCAGGGCGACCTCGAGGCGGCCCTGGGCACGGTGCTGCGCGCCCCGGTCGAGCTGACCGTCGCCGGGCGCACCGACGCCGGGGTGCACGCCACCGGCCAGGTCGCGCACGTCGACGTCGCTCGCGGGGTCTGGGACGCGCAGCGCCTGAAGCTGGTCCGCCGGCTCCGCGGGGTCCTCCCACCCGACATCGCGGTGACCGCCGTGACCGAGGCGCCACCGGACTTCGACGCCCGCTTCGGTGCCCTGCGCCGCCACTACGTCTACCGGCTCACCGACGTCGACGCGGGTCCGCCCCCGCTGCGCCGGTTCGACACCGTCGGGTGGCCGCGGGCGCTCGACGTCGACGCGATGGCGCTGGCGGCCGCTCTGCTCCTCGGCGAGCACGACTTCGCCGCGTTCTGCCGCCGCCGCGAGGGCGCGAGCACCGTCCGCACCCTCTTGGAGCTGTCGGCCGAGCGGGAGGGCGCGCTGGTGCTCGTGCGCGCCTCGGCCGACGCGTTCTGCCACTCGATGGTGCGCAGCCTGGTCGGGGCCCTGCTCGCGGTGGGGGAGGGGCGCCGTCCCCCCGAGTGGCCGGCCTCCCTGCTGCCGCGGACGGAACGGGCCGGCGAGGTGGTCGTGGCCCCCGCCGGCGGCCTGACGCTGGTCGCGGTGGACTACCCGCCCGCCGGTGAGCTCGCCGCCCGCGCGCTGGTCACCCGCGCCCGCCGCGACTGAGCCGTCACGGCAGGGCCGCCACCGCGTCGGGGATCGGGGTGGGGCCGCTGACGAGCTCCACCACCTCGTCGGTCTTCCCGGCGTCGAGCAGGGCGACCAGGACCGCGGCGACGTCGTCCCGGGGCACCTCCCCGTACTCGACACCGTGGGCCAGGGTGACCCGCCCCGTGCCGGGGTCGTCGGTGAGCCGTCCCGGCCGCAGGACCACCGTGTCCAGGCCCGCGCGCGGCAGGATGACGTCCTCGGCGGCCAGCTTGGCCTGCAGGTACGCGGCGAACACCGGGTCCATGCCGTGCGGAGTCCCCTGCCGCGCCTGCTGGACCCCCATCGAGGAGACCAACAGGTACCGGCGGACGCCGGCGCGCTCGGCGGCGTCGGCCAGGAGGACCGCCGCCCCGCGGTCGACGGTGTGCTTGCGCGCGGCGCCGCTGCCGGGCCCGGCCCCGGCGGCGAAGACCACCGCGTCGGCCCCGCGCACGACCTCGGCGACCTCGTCGACGGCGGCCTGCTCGAGGTCCAGGACGACCGGCTCGACGCCGTCGCCCCTCAGGTCGGCCTGGTGGTCGGGGTTGCGGACGATGCCGGCCACGGTGTCCCCGCGGCCGGTCAGGAGGCGGCCGAGGCGGCGGGCGACCTGCCCGTGGGCGCCGGCGACGACGATGCGCATGGCCGGTGCGCTACCCGCGGCGCCGCCGTCCCATCCGGGCCGCCTCGGCGGCCGCGGCGCGCGCTCGCGCGAGGTCGGCGGGGGTGTCGCAGTCGGTCCAGGGCGGTGGCAGGCCGGGGGTGAGGGTCGGGTGCAGCCGCCGCACCGCCAGGGGGGCGAGCACCTTGCGCACCGAGGTGGGGCCGGTGACCCCGTCGACGGCTGCCCGGAGCGCGGCGGTCCGCCACACGCCGAGCAGCAGCTGGTCGCGGTCGGTGTCGTCGACGACCAGCACGCCGTCGCCGGTCAGCCGCTCGCGCAGGGCGCGGATCAGGTCGGGCGTGAGGAACGGCAGGTCGCCGGCGAGCACGGCGACGACCTCCGTGTGGACGGCGGCCAGCCCGGCCCGCATCGCGGCCACCGGCCCACCCCGGGGCGGCTCCTCGCGGACCACGAGCACACCCGGGGGCACCGGCTGCGGCGGGCCCACCACCACCCGCGGCTCGGCGTCGGCCGCCGCGGCGAGGACGGCGGCCAGCATGGTCCGGCCGCCGACGTCGAGCTGCGGCTTGGCCTGCCCGCCCATCCGCGCGGCGCGGCCGCCGGCCAGGACGACGGCGGCGTAGGGCGGCAACGCGGACACAGCCAGCACCGTAGGGCCCGGGCGTGGGTACCGTCGCCCTCCGTGGGACGAGTCACGAGCCGGACGCCGGTGCTGCGGATCCGCGGCTCGGCACGCACCACCCGACCGGACACCGTGGCGGCGGAGGAGCCGCTGGAGATCCGCCTGTCCGGCACGCCGCTGGCGGTGACCATGCGGACCCCGGGGGACGACTTCGACCTGGTGCACGGCTTCCTCGCCACCGAGGGCGTGATCGGCAGCGCGGACGACGTCCTGGGGCTGCGCTACTGCGACTCGGTCGACCCCGACGGCCGCAACACCTACAACGTCGTCGACGTCGACCTCGCCCCCGGGGTCGAGGCGCCCGACACCGCGCTGGACCGGAACTTCTACACGTCCAGCTCCTGCGGCGTCTGCGGCAAGGCGAGCATCGAGGCGATCCGGACGCGGACCCGCTACGACGTCGCGGGCGACGCCGTCCGGCTGGAGCTGTCGACGCTGCTCGCGCTGCCCGACCGGCTGCGCGCGGCGCAGCAGGTGTTCGACAAGACGGGCGGTCTGCACGCGGCCGGCCTGTTCACCGCCGCGGGCGAGCTGGTGGCGCTGCGGGAGGACGTCGGCCGGCACAACGCCGTCGACAAGGTGGTCGGCGACGCGGTGCGCGGGGGCCGGCTGCCGCTGGCCGGGCACGTGCTCATGGTCAGCGGGCGGGCGAGCTTCGAGCTGACCCAGAAGGCGGCGATGGCCGGCATCCCCGTGCTGGCCGCGGTGTCGGCGCCGTCGTCGCTGGCCGTGGAGCTCGCCGCCGACGTCGGCGCCACCCTCGTCGGGTTCCTCCGCGGCGACGGCTGCAACGTCTACACCCGCCCCGAGCGCCTGGTCCTCCCCGAGTAGGGAGCCACCCTGCGAGGCGGTGGCCTGACGGCGGGCCCGGAGGGTCCCCGGCGGGTCGCCGGAGTGGGCTCAGCGCCGGTCGGGGACGACACCTGGCCGCGGTGCGACGCGGAGCGTCGCAGTGTCATCGCTCAGTGGTCGCCGCCGCGCAGTTGGCTCACCACGTGCGGCAGCAGGGGACCGAGCACCGCGAGCCCGTCGCGCACCCCGCCGGTGGAGCCGGGGAGGTTGACGATGAGCGTCCGCCCGGCCGTGCCGGCCAGCCCCCGGGAGAGCACCGACGTCGGCACCTTCGGCTCGCCGTACCGGCGGACCGCCTCGGCGAGGCCCGGGGCCTCCCGCTCCAGCACCGCACGGGTCGCCTCGGGGGTGACGTCGGTGGGGGAGAGCCCGGTGCCGCCGGTGGTGAGGACGACGTCGGCGCCGGAGGCGACCGCCTCGCGCAGCACCACCTCGAGCTCGGCGACGTCGTCGGGGCGCACGTGCGGGCCCTCGACGGTGAACCCCAGCTCCCGCAGCCCCTCGGCGAGCGCCTGCCCGCTGCGGTCGGCGTAGACCCCGGCGGCGGCGCGGTTGGAGGCGGTGACGACCACGGCGCGCGCGTCGGCCGGCAGCTCGCTCACCTCCGCCACTCCCCGCTCTTCCCGCCGGACTTGGCCAGCAGCCGGACGTCGGTGATCGTCGCCCGCGGGTCCACCGCCTTGACCATGTCGATGACGGTCAGCCCGGCCACGGCGACGGAGGTGAGCGCCTCCATCTCCACCCCGGTGCGGTCGGCGGTGCGCGCGGTCGCGGTGATCTCGACCGCGTCGTCGGCCACGGTCACGTCCACGGTGACGCCGTGCAGCGCGATCGGGTGGCACAGCGGCACCAGGTCCGGCGTCCGCTTGGCCCCGGCGATGCCGGCGATGCGCGCGACGGCGACCGCGTCGCCCTTGGGCACCCCCTCACCGCGCAGGAGCGCGACCACCTCGGGGCTGACCAGCACCCGTCCGGCCGCGGTCGCCTCCCGGGCCGTCACCGGCTTGGCCGAGACGTCGACCATGCGGGCGGCGCCGGCCGCGTCGACGTGGGTCAGCCGCGGCGCCTCGGCCAGGGGCGAGTGCACGCCCTCCTCGCGGGTGGGGTTGTCCGCCGTCGGGTCGATGCTCGTGGGGTCACCTGTCACTGTGCACTCCTGTTCGTCTCCGGCACTGCTCCGCTCCTCGCTCGGTGGCGCTCGCTGCGATGCTCACAGCGCCGTCGACTCACTGCAGCGCTCCTTCGATCAGCACGACGTCCACCTCGGCGCCGGCGGGCAGTTCGGTGACGTCCTCGGGGACGACGACCAGGCAGTTGGCGCGGGCCAGGTGCGCGACCAGGTGCGACCCGGGGCCGCCGACCTGGGATACCTGCCCGCCGTCGAAGCGCCCGCGCAGGAACTGGCGGCGGCCGGCGGGGGAGCGCAGCGGGGCGGTCAGCGTCGCCGGGGCGCGCAGCCGGCCGGGCGTGGCGTGCCCCAGCGCCCGGCGCAGCGCGGGCCGCACGAAGACCTCGAAGGACACGAAGGAGCTCACCGGGTTCCCGGGGAGGGTGACCACCGGGACGCCGTCCACCGTGCCCGCGCCCTGTGGGCCGCCCGGCTGCATCGCCACCTTGACGAACTCGACGGTGCCCAGCGCCCGGAAGGCGTCCTTGACCACCTCGTAGGCGCCCGCGCTCACCCCGCCGCTGGTGACCAGCAGGTCGGCGGTGGCCAGCTCGGCGCGCACGGTGGCGAGGAACTGGTCGACGTCGTCGGGGACGAAGTGCAGCCGCCGGGCCGTCCCGCCGGCGTCCTCGACCGCGGCGACCAGCAGGGCGGAGTTGGACTCGTAGATCTGGCCGGGCAGCAGCGGCTCGCCGGGGGCGACGAGCTCGCTGCCGGTGGAGAGCACCAGCACCCGCGGGCGGCGACGGACGGTGAGCGTCCGGGCCCCGACGGCGGCGGCCAGGCCCAGCTGTGCGGCGCCCAGCGGGGTCCCGGCGGTCAGCGCCACCGTGCCGGCGGCGATGTCCTCCCCGGCCCGGCGCAGGTGGGTGCCGGCCGCCGGGGCGTCCCGGATCTCCACCACGTCGGTGCCGCCGTCGGTGAGCTCCACCGGCACGACGACGTCGGCGCCGGCCGGCAGGGGCGCGCCGGTCATGATCCGCTGCACGGTCCCCGGCGCCAGGGGCCGGACGTCGGTGCGACCGGCGGGGATGTCGTCGGCGACGGGGAGCCGGACCGGCAGGGAGGAGACCTCCGCCGAGCGCGCGGCGTACCCGTCCATCGCGGAGTTGTCGAAGCCGGGCAGCGGCACGGCGGCGGGCAGGTCCCGCGCGAGGACGCGGTTGTGCGCCGCGGCGAGCGCCACCTCCTCCTCGGGCATGTCCGGCAGGAGGGCGGCGACGACCGCCTGGTGTTCCTCGACCGTGCGCACGGGGCACATCCTGACCGATCGCCCGCGACCGCACCCGGGAGCCCGCAGGAGGCCAGCGGATGGCCGACGCCGGCGGCCGCCCGGACCTGTCGCCGGGCTCGCTGCGGGAGGTCGTCGGCCGGCACCGGCCG
This sequence comes from Geodermatophilus sp. SYSU D00965, assembly GCF_054050075.1. Classification (NCBI taxonomy): domain Bacteria; kingdom Bacillati; phylum Actinomycetota; class Actinomycetes; order Geodermatophilales; family Geodermatophilaceae; genus Geodermatophilus; species Geodermatophilus sp. SYSU D00965. Next base: position 89,472 of record NZ_JBJGYQ010000005.1, read on the forward strand.
TCCTGAGGGTCCGGTCGCCGTCCCGGGGTGAGCCCGCCCGGCGCCGCCGCTAGGGTCGGCGCAGGCGTAGGCAGGAGGGGTGGGCGTGAGCGAGATCGACCGGATGCTGGCGGCCAACACGGACTGGGCGCGGCGGTTCCCCGGCTCGAAGGACGTCCGTCCGACCCGGCGCGTCGCCGTGGTGGCCTGCATGGACTCCCGGATGCCGCTGTTCCAGATGCTCGGCCTCGAGGTCGGCGACGCGCACGTCATCCGCAACGCCGGCGGCGTCATCACCGAGGACGTCGTCCGTTCGCTCACCGTCTCCCAGCACGTGCTCGGGACCCGCGAGATCCTGCTCGTGCACCACACGCAGTGCGGGCTGCAGGCCACCGACGACAACTCGTTCGCCGATCTCGTGGAGCAGGCCACCGGGCGTCGGCCCCCGTGGGCGGTGCGTGCCTTCCGCGACGCCGACGAGGACGTGCGCGAGTCGATGCGGCTCATCCACGAGAGCCCGTACCTGCTCTCCCGCGAGGTCCGGGGCACCGTCTACGACGTCGAGTCCGGCCAGTTGCACGAGGTGCGCTGAGCGGTCCGTCCGCTCCGGCTCGATGCCGGGGAGCCGCCGGCTGGTATCGTGACCGGCTGGCGCGCGGGCCGGCTGGTGCCCGCGCGTGCTGCACCGTCTCCCGTGCTCGGTGAGGCGATCCCACCAGCCGATCCGACGACGACGGAGGACACGAGCGCCGTGCGCACGTACACCCCCAAGCCCGGCGAGGTCAGCCGGGCCTGGCACGTCATCGACGCCACTGACGTGGTGCTCGGTCGACTCGCCAGCCAGACCGCGCAGCTGCTGCGCGGCAAGCACAAGCCCCAGTACGCCCCGCACGTGGACGTCGGCGACTTCGTCGTCATCGTCAACGCGGGCAAGGTCGCCCTGACCGGCACCAAGCGGGAGACGAAGAACGCCTACCGCCACTCCGGTCACCCCGGTGGTCTCAAGACCATCAACGTCGGCGACCAGCTGAAGACCCACCCCGACCGCGTCATCGAGCGCGCGATCAAGGGGATGCTGCCGCACAACAGCCTGGGCCGGCAGATGCTCAAGAAGCTGAAGGTGTACGCCGGGCCCGAGCACCCGCACGCCGCGCAGCAGCCCCAGCCCTACGAGATCAAGCAGGTGGCCCAGTGACCAGCGCACTGACCGTGACCGACGCCGAGGGGCGTCCGGTGCAGACCGTCGGCCGGCGCAAGGAGGCCATCGTCCGCGTGCGGCTGCTGCCCGGCACCGGCCAGTTCCGCCTCAACGGCCGCACCATCGAGGACTACTTCCCGAACAAGGTGCACCAGCAGCTCATCCGTGAGCCGTTCGTGATCCTGGAGAAGGCCGAGCAGTACGACGTCGTCGGCATCCTGCGGGGTGGCGGCGTCAGCGGCCAGGCCGGCGCGCTGCGCCTGGCGATCGCCCGCGCCCTGGTCGAGGTCGAGGCCGAGGACCGTCCGGCCCTGAAGAAGGCCGGCTTCCTCACGCGTGACGCCCGCGTCACCGAGCGGAAGAAGTACGGCCTGAAGAAGGCGCGCAAGGCGCCTCAGTACTCGAAGCGCTGACCGGTACGCCCGTGGGTCGCCTCTTCGGGACCGACGGCGTCCGGGGTCGGGCCAACGCCGACCTCACGCCGGAGTTGGCCCTCTCGGTGGCACGTGCTGCCGCCGGCGTGCTCGCCGACCGCGACGGGACCTCGCGTCCCGTCGCGGTCGTCGGCCGTGACCCCCGCGCCAGCGGGGAGATGCTCGAGGCCGCCGTCGTGGCGGGCCTCGCCAGTGCCGGTGCGGAGGTGCTGCGCGCCGGGGTGCTGCCCACCCCGGCGATCGCGCACCTCACGGCGCACACCGGCGCCGACCTCGGCGTGATGATCTCCGCCAGTCACAACCCGATGCCCGACAACGGCATCAAGCTGTTCAGCCGCGGTGGGCACAAGCTGCCCGACGCCGTCGAGGCCGCGATCGAGCAGGTCGTCGCCGCCGGTGACGCGGGAGCCCACCGGCCCACCGGTGCCGACATCGGGCGCGTCCGCGACCTCCCCGATGCCGCCACGACCTACGTCGAGCACCTGCTGACGACGGTGGACAAGCCGCTGACCGGCCTCACCCTCGTCGTCGACTGCGCGCACGGCGCCGCCGCCTCGGTCGCCCCCGAGGTCTACCGCCGGGCGGGTGCCACGGTGCACGTCATCGGCGGTGAGCCCGACGGCTGGAACATCAACGACGGCATCGGCTCCACCCACCTGGAGCCGCTGACCGAGGCCGTCCGGGCGCACGGCGCCGACCTGGGCATCGCCCACGACGGGGACGCCGACCGCTGCCTCGCGGTGAGCGCGACCGGGGAGCCGGTCGACGGCGACGCCATCCTGGCCGTCTGCGCGCTGGGGCTCAAGGAGCGCGGCGAGCTCGCCGGGGACACCGTCGTCGCCACGGTGATGAGCAACCTCGGCTTCCACCACACCATGCGCGACGCCGGCATCGCGGTGCACACGACCGCCGTCGGCGACCGCTACGTGCTCGAGGCCCTGCGCGCTCAGGGGCTCAGCCTCGGTGGGGAGCAGAGCGGGCACCTGGTGTTCCTCGACCACGCCACCACCGGCGACGGGCTGCTCACCGGCCTGGCGCTGCTGTCACGGATGGCGGCCACCGGCTCGTCGCTGGCGGAGCTGGCCTCGGTCGTGCGGCGGTTGCCGCAGGTGCTGGTCAACGTGCCGGTCCGCGACCGGCTGGCCGTCGTGGAGAGCGACGCCGTCGCCGCCGCGGTGAACGCCTGCGAGGCCGAGCTGGGCGACGACGGCCGGGTGCTGCTGCGCCCGTCGGGCACCGAGCAGCTGGTCCGCGTGATGGTCGAGGCGCCCACCCAGGAGCAGGCCGACGGAATCGCCGCCCGGCTCGCGGAGGTCGTCGCCTCCGTCGACTGAGCCCCGTTCGAGTGAGGCGAGCGTTACGCCGCACGACGGGGTGGATCACCGTCGCGAGGGACGGTGGCGTCCGCTTCCGCCGGTACCCTCGGGACAATGTGCGGAATCGTGGGATACGTCGGCCCGCAGAACGCCCTGGACGTCGTCCTGGACGGCCTGCGCCGGCTGGAGTACCGGGGGTACGACTCGGCGGGCGTCGCCGTCCTCGCTGACGGGGAGATGGCGACGGCGAAGAAGGCCGGCAAGCTGGCCAACCTGGAGAAGGTCCTCGCCGACCGTCCCCTGCCCTCGGCGACCATCGGCCTGGGGCACACCCGGTGGGCCACCCACGGCGGGCCGACCGACCGCAACGCGCACCCGCACGTGTCCGCCGACGGCAAGGTCGCGGTGGTGCACAACGGGATCATCGAGAACTTCGCCGCCCTGCGCGCCGAGTGCGAGGCTTCCGGTGTCGAGTTCACCTCCGAGACCGACACCGAGGTCGCCGCGCACCTGCTCGCGGCGCACTACGCGGAGACACCGGAGGGCCCGGGCCGGCTGGCCGAGGCGATGCGCGCGGTGAGCCGGCGGCTCGAGGGTGCGTTCACCCTCGTGGCCTCCCACGCCGACGAGCCCGACACCCTCGTCGCCTCCCGCCGCAACAGCCCGCTGGTGGTGGGCGTCGGCGACGGCGAGTACTTCCTGGGCTCCGACGTCGCCGCGTTCATCGCGCACACCCGGGAGGCCCGGGAGCTCGGCCAGGACCAGGTCGTCGAGATCGACCGCGAGCGGGGCCTCACGGTCACCGACTTCGCCGGCACGGTCGTCGAGCCGACCGCCTACACCGTGGACTGGGACGCCGCGGCCGCCGAGAAGGGCGGCCACGACTGGTTCATGCTCAAGGAGATCGCCGAGCAGCCGAAGGCCGTCGCCGACACCCTGCTGGGCCGGCTCGGCGACAGCGGCGAGCTGGTGCTCGACGAGGTGCGCCTGTCCGACCAGGAGCTGCGCGAGATCGACAAGGTCTTCGTCGTCTCCTGCGGCACCTCCTACCACGCCGGTCTGATCGCCAAGTACGCCATCGAGCACTGGACCCGCATCCCGGTCGAGGTCGAGGTGGCCAGCGAGTTCCGCTACCGCGACCCGGTGCTCGACCGCTCCACGCTGGTCGTCGTGATCAGCCAGTCCGGCGAGACCATGGACACGCTGATGGCGCTGCGGCACGCCAAGGAGCAGAAGGCCCGCGTGCTGGCGATCTGCAACGTCAACGGGTCGACCATCCCGCGCGAGTCCGACGCGGTGCTCTACACCCACGCCGGGCCCGAGGTCGCGGTCGCCTCGACCAAGAGCTTCCTGGCCCAGATCGTGGCCTGCTACCTGGTCGGGCTGTTCCTGGCGCAGGTCCGGGGCATCAAGTTCGCCGACGAGGTCGCCACGATCGTCGAGGAGCTGCGCCGCACGCCGGAGGCGGTGCGCGAGGTGCTGGCCCAGATGGAGCCGGTGCGCGAGCTCGGCCGCTCCCTGGCCGACGCCGACACGATCCTGTTCCTCGGCCGGCACGTCGCCTTCCCGGTGGCGCTGGAGGGCGCGCTCAAGCTCAAGGAGCTCGCCTACATCCACGCCGAGGGGTTCGCGGCCGGCGAGCTCAAGCACGGCCCGATCGCGCTCATCGACGAGGGCACCCCGGTCGTCGTCGTGGTGCCTTCACCGCGGGCGCGGGAGTCGGTGCACGGCAAGGTGGTCTCCAACATCCAGGAGGTCCGGGCCCGCGGTGCGCGCACGATCGTGATCGCCGAGGAGGGCGACGAGGACGTCGTCCCCTACGCCGACCACATCATCCGCGTGCCGCGGACCCCGACGCTCATGGCGCCGCTGGTGACCTCGGTGCCGCTGCAGGTGCTGGCCTGCGAGATCGCCGACACCCGCGGCTACGACGTCGACCAGCCCCGCAACCTGGCCAAGTCGGTCACCGTCGAGTGAGCTGATCGCCGACCGCACTCTGTCGCCGCCGACCTCGCCGCACACCGCGAGGTCGGCGGCGCTGTGCTGAGGTCGGTGTCCGCACCGGGACGCAGGCCGGACGGCGGCAGGGCAGACTGACCGGGTGATCATCGGGGTCGGCATCGACGTGGTGCCGGTGGACCGTTTCGCCGCCTCACTGGTCCGCACGCCCGGGCTGCGCGACCGCCTGTTCACCGCCGCCGAGCAGCGCACGCCCTCGGGGGCGCCGCGCACGGGGGAGTCGCTGGCCGCCCGCTTCGCGGCCAAGGAGGCCCTCGCCAAGGCCCTCGGCGCCCCCGGAGACCTGCGCTGGCACGACGCCGAGGTCACCGTGGGCGAGCACGGTCGGCCGCACCTGCAGGTCCGGGGCAGCGTCGCCGGCCGGGCCGCCCAGCTCGGCGTCAGCTCCTGGCACGTGTCCCTGAGCCACGACGGCGGCATCGCGTCGGCCGTGGTGGTCGCCGAGGGCTTCCCGCGCGGGGACGAGGCACCGTGATCGGGCTCCACCCCGCCGAGGAGGTGCGCGCCGCGGAGGCGCCGCTGCTCGCCGCCACGCCCGAGGGCACGCTGATGCAGCGGGCCGCCATGGGGCTGGCGACGGTCTGCCTGCGGCTGCTGGGCCGCGCCGTCGGCGTCCGGGTCACCGCCCTGGTGGGCGCCGGCAACAACGGCGGGGACGCGCTGTTCGCCGGCGCTGCCCTCGCCCGGCGCGGCGCGCGGGTGACCGCCGTCCTCCTGGACGCCGAGCGCGCCCACCCGGCCGGCCTCGCCGCGCTGCGGGCCGCCGGCGGGCGGGTCACCGGCCCCGACGGGCCCACCGGGCTCGACCGCGCCGACCTCGTGCTGGACGGGATCGTCGGCATCGGCGGCGCCGGCGGGCTGCGTCCAGCGGCCGCCACGCTGGTCGAGCAGGCAGCCTCCGGGCCCGGGCTGATGGTCGCCGTCGACGTGCCCAGCGGCGTCGACGCCGACACGGGCGCAGTGCCGGGCACGGCGTTCCCCGCCCAGCACACGGTGACCTTCGGCGCGGTCAAGCCCGGGCTGGTGGCGGGGGAGGGCCGCGGGTACGCGGGGACGGTCCACCTCGTCGAGATCGGGCTGGACCTGCCCGCCGCGTCGGTCCACCAGCTGGCCGACGCGGACGTCGCGGCGCGGATCCGCCCGCCGCACGCCGGCGACGACAAGTACACGCAGGGTGTGGTGGGGATCGTCGCCGGCTCGTCGACCTACCCGGGGGCCGCCGTCCTGTGCACCGGGGCGGCACTGCGGACCCGGCCGGGCCTGGTCCGCTACGCGGGGACGGCGGCGGCCGGGGTGCGCGCCGCCTGGCCGGAGGTGATCGTCACCGAGGGCCGGCCCGGCGACGCCGGCCGCGTGCAGGCCTGGGTGGTCGGCCCCGGCATGGGCACCGACGACGACGCGCGCAGCGTGCTGGCCGAGGTGCTGGCCACCGACCTGCCGGTCCTGGTGGACGCCGACGCGCTGACGATGGCCGCGCAGCAGCCGGAGCTGGTGCGCGACCGCGGCGCCCCCACCGTGCTGACCCCGCACGACCGGGAGTTCGCCCGGTTCGGCGCCGACGTCACCGCGGACCGGATCGGCTCGGCCCGCCGGCTGGCCGCCGACCTCGGCGCCGTCGTGCTGCTCAAGGGCGACGCCACGGTGGTCGCCGCACCCGACGGCACCGCGTTCGTCAACGGCACCGGCACCCCGTGGCTGGCCACGGCCGGCACCGGTGACGTGCTCTCCGGCATCGGCGGGGCGCTGCTGGCCACCGGGCTGCCGGCGGTCGAGGCGGCGGCGGTGGCCGCGCACGTGCACGGCCGCGCGGGGCAGGCGGCCGCCGAGCACGGCCCGCTGATCGCCGGGGACCTGGTCCGCCGGTTGCCCGCGACGCTGGCCCGCCTGCACGGGGCCCCGGCCGGTCGCCTGGGAGACTCGGGGACGTGACCGAGTTTGCGAGGTCACGCGGAGGCACAGCACCGAGGGGCACGTCTCCGACGAGCGCCAGCGAGGAGGAGACGTGACCGACCGAGCCCGCGCGGAGATCCTCGTCGACCTGGACGCCATCGCCGCCAACACCGCGGTGCTGCGCGAGCGGGTCGGGCGGCCGCTGATGGCGGTGGTCAAGGCCGACGGCTACGGGCACGGCATGCTCCCGGCGGCCCGCGCCGCCCTGGCCGGTGGCGCCGACGCGCTCGGGGTCGCCGTCCTCGAGGAGGCGCTGGCGCTGCGCGCGGCCGGCATCACCGCCCCCGTGCTCGCCTGGCTGCACGCCCCCGGCACCGACTACGCCGCTGCGCTCACCGCCGACGTCGAGCTCTCCGTCAGCGCCGAGTGGGCCCTGGCCGAGGTGGTGGCGGCGGCCCGCGCCACCGGCCGCACCGCCCGGGTCCACCTGTTCGCCGACACCGGGCTCTCCCGCGAGGGCGCCACCGAGGCCGACTGGCCGGGTCTGGTGGCCGCGGCGGCACGGGCGCAGGCCGGCGGCGAGGTCGAGGTGGTCGGGCTGTGGAGCCACATGGCCTACGCCGACGCCCCGACGCACCCGACGATCGGCGCGCAGGTCCGGGTGTTCGAGCAGGCCGTCGCGATCGCCCGCGCGGCCGGGCTGACCGACGCCCGGCGGCACATGGCCAACTCCGCGGCCACCGTCGCCCTGCCCGAGACCTGGTACGACATGGTCCGGCCCGGTGTCGCGATCTACGGCCTGGACCCGCTCGGCGGGGACCCCGCCGTGCACGGCCTGCGCCCGGCGATGACGGTCCGGGCCTCGGTGGCGCTGACCAAGCGGGTCCCGGCCGGGGTGGGCGTCTCCTACGGGCACACCTACTTCCCGGAGACCGAGACCACCCTCGCCCTCGTGCCGGTCGGGTACGCCGACGGCGTGCCGCGGGCGGCCGGCAACCACGCTCCCGTCCTGGCCGCCGGAGCGCACCGGACCATCGCCGGCCGGGTCTGCATGGACCAGTTCGTGCTGGACGTCGGCGACGCCGAGGTGCAGGCCGGCGACGAGGTCGTGCTCTGGGGGCCGGGGGACCGCGGCGAGCCGACCGCGCAACAGTGGGCCGACGCCGTCGACACCATCCACTACGAGCTGGTCACCCGGATCGGGGGCCGGTTCACCCGCCGCCACGTGGGCTCGGCGGGCGCGATCTGATGGCGGCCCGCAAGCAGCCGGCCCCGAGGAAGGGCTCCGCGCACCACCGCGTCGGCATCGTCGGCGCCGTCCTGGGTCTGGCCGCCGCCGGCACCGCGGTCGGCATCGGGCTCAGCCGCGCGGCGGCGCGGCGGGTGGGCGCCGAGCGGCTGGGGTCGGCGGCGGGGCTGCCGCCCGGGGCCACCGACGCGCAGCTGCGGGAGGACGACCCGCTGGGCCCGGCCGCGCGGCGGGCGGACCGGACGGCGCTGGTCCTGGCCGACGACGGCGTCCTGCTCGACGTGGAGGAGGTCGGCCCGGCGGACGCGCCGCTGACCGTCGTCTTCGTGCACGGTTACACGCTGTCGATGGCGTCGTGGACCTTCCAGCGGCGGGCGCTGGGTGCGGAGCTCGCCACCGCCAACGGCTCCCGTCCGAAGGCCCGGCTGGTCTTCTACGACCAGCGCGGCCACGGCTCCTCCGGTCGCGGACCGGCCGAGCACTCGACGATGGAGCAGCTGGGCCGGGACCTCGCCCGGGTCGTCGAGAGCCGGGCGCCGCGGGGACCGGTGGTGCTGGTCGGCCACTCGATGGGCGGCATGACGATCATGGCGCTGGCCGCGCTGCGGCCCGAGCTGTTCGGCACCAAGGTCGTCGGCGCCGCGCTGATGAGCACCTCCAGCGGGAACCTGGCCGACCTGGACTTCGGGATGCCCGAGCTGCTCACCCGGGTGCGGGCCGCGTTCCTCCCGGTGGCGGCGTTCACGATGCGCCGCCGTCCGGCCTTCGCCGAGCGCACCCGCCGGCTGGCCGCCGACCTCATCTCGCACGTGACGTGGGCGCTGTCCTTCGCGTCGGCCGACGTCGACCCGGCCCTCGGGCGCTACGTCGACTCGATGATCGCCGGCACGCCGGTCGAGGTGATCGCGGAGTTCTACCCGGCGCTGGCCGGCATGGACCACACCGCCGCGCTGGCGCCGCTGCGCGGCATCCCGACGCTGGTGCTCACGGGGGCCAAGGACACGCTCATCCCCAGCGAGCACAGCGACGCGATCGTCGAGCGGCTGCCGGACAGCGACTACGTGACGGTGCAGGACGCCGGCCACATGGTGCTGCTCGAGAAGCCCGACGAGGTGACCGCGGCGCTCTCGGCGCTGCTGCGGCGGGTGATCGCCGGGCTGCCCGACATCGCGGGTCGGGGGTGCTGACGGTGGCCGCCCCGCGTCCGCCGCGGTTCGACGCCGCCGCGCAGGAGGTGGCCCGCACCGCCGCCGCGGCGCCGGACTGGGCCGCCCTGGCCGCCGCCGCTCGGCCCTGCGTGGCCTGCCCGGAGCTGGCCGCCACCCGGCAGCACGTGGTGGTCGGCGACGTCCCGGCCTCCGGTCGTCCCCGGCTGGCGCTGGTCGGCGAGGCCCCCGGCGCGCAGGAGGACGCGAGCGGCCGGCCCTTCGTGGGGAGGTCCGGCGCCCTGCTCGACCAGCTGCTGGCCGAGGCCGGGCTCGACCGCGGCGAGGCCGCCGTGCTCAACGTGGTCAAGTGCCGCCCTCCGGGCAACCGGACGCCGAAGGCCCCGGAGGTGGCGCGCTGCAGCGGCTGGCTGCGGCGGCAGCTGGAGCTGCTGGACCCGCCGGTCGTCGTCGCCCTGGGCCTGTCGTCGGCCAAGTGGTTCCTGGGACCGCGCACCGTCCTGGCCGGGGTCCGCGGGCGGGCGCACGAGGTGGACGGCCGCGCGGTGTGGGCCACCTACCACCCGTCGGCGGCGATCCGGTTCGGACCCAACGGCGCGCCGCGGGCCGGGCTGCTCGCCGACCTGACCGCGGTCGCGAGGAGCCTGCCGTGAAGCGCGAGCACGTGCTGCCCACCCCGGAGGACACCCGCGCGTTCGGTGCGACCCTGGCCGGGCTGTTCCGCGCCGGGGACCTCGTCGTGCTGGTCGGCCCGCTGGGCGCGGGCAAGACCGCGCTCACCCAGGGCGTCGGTGACGCGCTCGGCGTGCGCGAGCCGGTCACCTCCCCGACGTTCGTCATCTCCCGGGTGCACCGGGGCGGCCGGCTGCCGCTGGTGCACGTCGACGCCTACCGCCTCGGCGGCGTGGCCGACGTCGACGACCTGGACCTCGACGCCTCGGCCCACGAGTCGGTCACCGTCGTCGAGTGGGGCCAGGGCAAGGTCGAGCAGCTCGCCGACGAGCACCTGGAGGTGCGGCTGGACCGCCGCGACGACGACGTCCGGACGGCGCTGCTCGTGCCGCACGGGCCCGGCTGGGAGCGGCGCCTGGACGGCGCTGCGTAACCTGGGCGTCCGTGCTCGTCCTCGCCCTCGACACCGCCACCCCGACGCTGGTCGCCGGCCTGGCGCGCTGGTCCCCGGAGGGCCCGGTCGAGGTCCTCGCCGAGCGGGCCGTCCCCTCCGGCAACCGGCACGCCGAGCTGCTCACCGTCGCCGTGACCGAGGTGCTCGGCGAGGGTGGCCTGTCGACCGCCGACGTCGACGCCGTCGTGACCGGCCTGGGCCCCGGTCCGTTCACCGGGCTGCGGGTCGGCGTGGTCACCGCCGCGGCCCTCGCCGACGCCCGCGGGCTGCCCGCCGTCGGCGTGTGCTCGCTGGACGCGATCGGCTCGGGCGCCCGCACCGTGGTGACCGACGCCCGCCGCAAGGAGGTCTACTGGGCCGCCTACGCCGCCGACGGGGCGCGCACCGCCGGCCCCGGCGTGGTGCGCCCGGAGGAGCTGACCGTCGAGGGCCCGGTGGTCGGCGACCCGCGGTTCGCCGAGCGGCTGGGCGTCGAGGTCACCCCGGCCGAGGTGACGACGGCGGGGCTGCTGCGGGCCGCGGCGGCGCAGCTGGCCGACCCGTCGGCTCTGTCGTCGCCCACCCTCGCCCCGCTGGTGCCGCTGTACCTGCGCCGCCCGGACGCGGTCCCGCCGACGTCGTTCAAGCCGGTGACCACGACGTGAGTGCGCGGCTGCGGCCGATGCGGCTGACCGACCTCGCGGCCGTCCTCGAGCTCGAGGAGGAGCTGTTCGCCCCGGACACCTGGACCGCGGCGATGTACCGCGACGAGCTGTCCCGCACCGACACCCGGTACTACCTGGTGGCCGAGGACGGCGACCGGCTCGTCGGGTACGCGGGGCTGATCGCCTACGACGACGAGGCGCACGTGGCCACCATCGGGGTGGCCGCCGACCGGCAGGGCGAGGGGATCGGCGCGCAGTTGCTCGACGCGCTGCTCGAGGAGGCCGACCGGCGCAGTCCGGTGGTGCTGCTGGAGGTCCGCGCCGACAACGAGGTGGCGCAGGGGCTCTACCGGCGGCGCGGGTTCACCGAGATCGGCCGACGCCGCGGCTACTACCAACCGAGCGGCACCGACGCCGTCGTGATGAAGCGGGAGAAGCTGTGAGTGAGCCGCTGGTCCTCGGTTTCGAGACCTCGTGCGACGAGACGGGGGTCGGGCTGGTGCGCGGGCGGACGCTGCTGTCCGACGCGCTGGCCACCTCGATGGCCGAGCACGAGCGCTTCGGCGGCGTCGTCCCGGAGATCGCCTCGCGGGCGCACCTGGAGGCGATGGTCCCCACATTGCACCGCGCCCTGGCCGAGGCGGGGGTGCGGGCCGACGACGTCGACGCGATCGCGGTGACCGCCGGCCCCGGGCTCACCGGCGCGCTGCTGGTCGGGCTGGCCGCGGCCAAGGCGTACGCGCTGGCGCTGGGCAAGCCGCTGTACGGGGTCAACCACCTCGCCGCGCACGTCGCCGTCGACGAGTTGCAGCACGGCGAGCTCGCCGAGCCCTCGCTGGCGCTGCTGGTCTCGGGCGGGCACAGCTCGCTGCTGCTCGTGCCCGACCTCTCCCGCGGGGTGCAGTCGCTGGGCCGGACCATCGACGACGCGGCGGGGGAGGCCTTCGACAAGGTGGCCCGCGTGCTGGGCCTGCCCTTCCCCGGTGGGCCGCCGATCGACAAGGCGGCCCGCGAGGGGGACCCGGCCGCGATCGACTTCCCGCGCGGGCTGACCGGCCCCCGCGACGCCCCCTACGACTTCTCCTTCTCCGGGCTGAAGACCGCCGTCGCCCGCTGGGTCGAGGCGCGGCAGCGGGCCGGGGAGCCGGTGCCGGTCGCCGACGTCGCGGCGTCGTTCCAGGAGGCGGTGGCCGACGTGCTGACGAGGAAGGCCGTCCGCGCCTGCCAGGAGCACGGCGTCGACCACCTGGTGCTCGGCGGCGGGGTGGCGGCCAACTCGCGGCTGCGGGCGCTGGCCGAGGAGCGGTGCGCGAAGGCCGGGATCGTGCTGCGCGTGCCCAGCCCCCGGCTGTGCACCGACAACGGCGCGATGGTCGCCGCGCTCGGCTCGCGGCTGGTCGCGGCCGGCGTGGCGCCGTCCGCCCCGGACCTCGGTGCGGACAGTTCCCTGCCGATCGAGGTCGTCACCCGCTGAGCGGAGTGGGTCCGTCCGACTCACGCGGACGGATCTCCTCCGCTCACCCCGCGACGTCGCACACCAGCGCCGTGGGGGCGCCGGCGACCCGCGTGACGACGACGACCGCCGACCCCGCGCCCGGGCCGCGCAGCTGCCGGGCCAGCTGCTCCGGCTCGATCGGCGACCCGCGCTTCTTCACCACGACCCGGCCGACGCCGCGCGCCCGCAGCAGCGCCTTGAGCTTCTTGAGGTTGAACGGCAGCACCTCGGCGACCCGGTACGAGGAGACCCACGGGGAGCCGGCCGGGGCGTCGGAGGTGAGGTAGGCGATCGTCGGGTCCACGAGGGTGGCGCCCAGCTCGTCGGCGACCAGCGCGACCAGGCCCGACCGGATCACCGCCGGCTCGGGCTCGTGCAGCCAGTCGCGCACCGGGCCCACGGGGGCCGGCCCGGGGTCGGCGTCGGCGGTCAGCTCCAGCACCGCGCCGTCGCGGACCAGCGACGCGCGCCGCCACGTCACGGTGAGCGCCTGCCCCCACAGCAGCGCCTCGACGATCGAGCCGCCCACCGACACCCACTCCGCCTCGACGCCGGCGGGCACCCGCTCGTGGTCCAGCCCGGGCGCCACCTTCACCACGGCGCGCGGCACGCGGTCCAGCAGCGCGGCGACGGTCGACCACGGCGGGGACCACCGGTCGGGGTTCAGCTGCCGCCGTCCGCCGGCCCGCCGCGCGGGGTCCAGGACGGCGGCGCCGCACCCGGCCACCTCTCCGCCGGCGGCTGCGGCCACGAGGTCGACGACGTCGCCGTCCACCGCCGTGACCCGGTCGGCGACGCCCAGCGCCGCGGCGTTGGCCGCGGTGAGCTCCCGGGCGAGCGGGTCCCGGTCGACGGCGACCACCGAGGCGCCTGCCCGGGCCAGCGCGACGGTGTCCGTGCCCGAGGCGCACCCGAGGTCGGCCGCCGTGGGCCCGCCGCCGGCCAGCAGCCGCGTCGCGCGGCGGGCGGCCAGGATCGGCCGGCCGGCCTGCTCCAGGGTGTCGGCGGTCAGGAACAGGACGTCGGCGTCCGGGCCGAACACCGGGCGGGCGCGGGCGCGCAGCCGCGCCAGCTCCCAAGCCGGCCCGGCGTGCGCGGGCCCCACCTCCGCCCGCAGCCGCCCCAGCGCGGTCAGCAGGTCGGCGCCCTCGGCGAGCAACCCGGCCGCGCGGGCCGCCGCCGACCGGCCCTCCGGCGTCTGCAGCCACCTGAGCTGGACGAGCGCGTCGGGAGCGGGCTCGTCGGGCACGGTGCCAGCGTGACGCACGGGTCCGTCGCCCGGTCCGGGGACCCGGTTGAGCGGCTGGCACTCTCATGGGTAGAGTGCCAATCGACACGGGCAGGTGCCTGATCCCCGCGACGGCAGGCCGTCCGCACCGTGCCACAGCATCAGCACCCACAGCCGTCCGACACCGAAGGGGGCGTCGCCGACGTGACGACCGCTACCAAGGTCAACATCAAGCCGCTGGAGGACCGTGTCGTGGTCCAGGCCAACGAGGCCGAGACCACCACCGCCTCCGGTCTGGTCATCCCCGACACCGCCAAGGAGAAGCCGCAGGAGGGCACGGTCATCGCCGTGGGCCCCGGTCGCATCGACGACAACGGCAACCGCGTCCCGCTCGACGTCAGCGTCGGCGACGTGGTCATCTACTCCAAGTACGGCGGCACCGAGGTCAAGTACGCCGGCGAGGAGTACCTGGTCCTCTCCGCGCGGGACCTGCTCGCCGTCGTCGAGAAGTGACCGCGACCTCCTAGGAGGACTCCTCTCCTCTTCGGCCTCGTCCGGAGGCTCGCGCCGAGCGTGCGAGGCGTGAGGGGGACGAGGTCCTTTCTCTGACCGCCCCGGCGACCCGCATCTGACCGGGTCCCGGGGCGGTCGTCGTCGGTCCCGCACCACCCTGAGATCGGAAGGGCCCATGGCCAAGATCATCAAGTTCAACGAGGACGCCCGCCGTTCGCTCGAGCGGGGCGTCGACAAGCTCGCCGATGCGGTCAAGGTGACCCTCGGCCCGCGGGGGCGCAACGTCGTCCTCGACAAGAAGTTCGGCGCGCCGACCATCACCAACGACGGCGTGACCATCGCCCGCGAGGTCGACCTCGAGGACCCGTACGAGAACCTCGGCGCCCAGCTGGCCAAGAACGTCGCCACCAAGACCAACGACGTCGCCGGCGACGGCACCACGACCGCCACCGTGCTGGCCCAGGCCCTGGTCAAGGAGGGCATGCGCAACGTCGCCGCGGGCGCGGGCCCGATGGCGCTGGGCACCGGCATGCGCGCGGCCGCCGACGCGGTGTCGAAGGCCCTCGACGAGGTCGCCATCCCCGTCTCCGAGCAGCAGGCCATCGCCGGCGTCGCCACGATCTCCGCGCAGGACGCCGAGGTCGGCCGGCTGATCAGCGAGGCCATGGAGAAGGTCGGCAAGGACGGCGTCATCACCGTCGAGGAGAGCAACACCCTCTCCACCGAGCTCGACGTCACCGAGGGCGTGCAGTTCGACAAGGGCTACCTGTCGCCCTACTTCGTCACCGACCAGGAGGCCATGGAGGCCGTCCTGGACGACGCTCTGGTCCTGCTCGTCCAGGGCAAGATCAGCGCGCTGGCCGACCTGCTGCCGCTGCTGGAGAAGGTCCTGTCGACCGGCAGCCGCCCGCTGCTGATCGTCGCCGAGGACGTCGAGGGTGAGGCGCTGTCCACCCTCGTCGTCAACTCGATCCGCAAGACGATCAAGGTCGTCGCGGTGAAGTCGCCCTACTTCGGCGACCGCCGCAAGGCGTTCATGACCGACCTCGCCGTCGTCACCGGCGGTCAGGTGGTCAGCGAGGACGTCGGCCTCAAGCTCGACCAGGTCGGCCTGGAGGTGCTCGGCACCGCGCGGCGCGTCGTGGTCGACAAGGACAACACCACGATCGTCGACGGCGGCGGCACCCGCGAGGCCATCGGCGACCGCGTGGCCCAGATCCGCCGCGAGATCGAGGCCACCGACTCCGACTGGGACCGCGAGAAGCTGCAGGAGCGGCTGGCCAAGCTCGCCGGCGGCATCGGCGTCATCCGCGTCGGTGCGGCCACCGAGGTCGAGATGAAGGAGAAGAAGCACCGCATCGAGGACGCCATCGCCGCCACCCGCGCCGCGGTGGAGGAGGGCGTCGTCCCCGGTGGTGGCTCGGCGCTGGTCCACGCGGCCGCGGCGATCGACTCCCTCGGCCTCTCCGGTGACGAGCTGACCGGCGCCCGCGCCGTGCGGACCGCGCTCGACGCCCCGCTGGTGCGGATCGCCGAGAACGCCGGCTTCGAGGGCCGGGTCGTCGTCGCCAAGGTGCGCGAGGCCGGCAAGGGCTCGGGCTTCAACGCCGCCACCGGCGAGTTCGGCGACCTGGCGGCGCAGGGCGTCATCGACCCGGTCAAGGTCACCAAGGCCGCGCTGAACAACGCCGTCTCGATCGCTGCGATGGTGCTCACCACCGACTCCGCCGTCGTCGACGCTCCCGAGGAGGAGCACGACCACGCCGGCGGCGGGCACCACACGCACGGTCACTCGCACGGCCACGGGCACGCCCACTGAGGTGAGCCCCGCCTCCTGACGAGATCGGGCGATCTCGCACGATTCCCGTCGTCGGGACGTGCGAGATCGCCGATCTCGCCACTCAGGAGGGCGCCAGAACGCCGAGAGGGCGGGTCCGGATCGACCGGACCCGCCCTCTCGGCGTTCAGCGTGTGGCGGCTTCAGACCCCCGCGGCGACGGCGGCGGGCTCCGCGGCGATCAGCCGGGCCCGCTCCTCCTCGCTCATGCCGCCCCAGACCCCGTAGGGCTCGCGGACGGCCAGCGCGTGCTTGAGGCAGGCGTCGATGACCGGGCAGCGGCTGCACACCGCCTTGGCCGCGGCCTGGCGACGGGCCCGGGCCGGCCCGCGCTCGCCGTCGGGGTGGAAGAACAGGGCCGTGCTCTCACCTCGGCAGGCGCCGTGCAACTGCCAGTCCCAGACCTCGGCGACGGGAGTGGGCAGGCGGCGGATGTCGGCCATCTCAGGTCCTCCTCGGCTCAGCGCGAGCCGGAGGGGGCGGTCCGGCTGCATGGGGGCCGGTGCCCGACGTGTCCGTGGGTCAAACACACCGTGACCCCGCATTTTCACGGTTGTCGTCTCCCCCCGCTGGGTGAGAGCGGCTGTCGTCCCGCCCGCCGGTCGATCAAGGTGACTGCAGGTCGTGCCGAACACCGGCGTGGGACACCCGTCCGGAGCGTCGGCCACGACCGGAGCGACGGCGGTGGGTCCCCGGACGGGGAGCTCCCGACCGAGCGACACCCGGCCGGGGGAACCGGGCGGTGGGACCCGGCAGTACCAGCCGGGGGAGCGAGGAGCAGGCGTGATCGACGACAGGATGCGCGGTCCGGGCCACGGCACGACGACCGTGTGGGTCTACGACGAGCGGCGGCGGGTCCGCGACGACATCGCGGGCCGTCTGGTGGCTCTGCCGTTCGTCGGCCGGGTGGAGGTCGTCGGCGACGCCGCGGCCCTCATGTCCCGGCTGGCCACCAGGATGCCCGACGTCCTGCTGGTCGGCACCCAGCGGGCCGTCGACTCGGGGCTGACGGTCGCCACCCAGGCGCTGCGCGCCTACCCGAAGCTGCCGGTCCTCGTGCTCGGCGCGCCGGACGACGCCGAGACGGTGCGGGCCGCGGTCGCGGTCGGTGCCCGGGGCTACCTGCGCTGGGACGCCACCGCCCTGGAGATGGGCCTGGGGCTGTCCCGCGTCGGTCTGCGGGTCGACGGGCGCGGTCCGGTGCCGGCGGTGCCGCAGCAGCCGGTGCCGCTCGCGTCGGTCGGCGCCTCCAGCAGCGCGCCGTCGTGGAACGGGGCCAGCCCGCTGGCCGGGATCAGCCCGACGACGGTGCGCTCCACCGTCCGCGAGCCGGCACAGGTCCAGCTGTCCATGCGTGAGATGCAGGTCCTCACCGGCATGAGCCAGGGCAAGAGCAACGCCCAGATCGGCCGCGAGCTCTACCTGTCCGAGGACACCATCAAGACCCACGCCCGCCGGCTGTTCCGCAAGCTGGGGGCCAAGGACCGCGCCGAGGCGGTCGCCACCGGTTTCCGCCGCGGCATGATGAGCTGACCGACCACGGACGGCGGGGGCCCTGGAGCAGCTGCTCCGGGGCCTCCGCCGTGTCCGGGCCCGGTCAGGTGCAGGAGTGGTTGCGGTCGAAGCCGTCGATGTATTGGGCCATCACGACCCGCCCGCCACGGGTCAGCGGGGGCAGCTGGCACGCGGCCCGGGCACCGGCGACGTTGCGAGCGCCGGCCAGCCAGCTGGGCAGCCCGTTGAGCGGGCTGGTCGACGTCACCGCGGACCGGACGATCGTCCCCCACTGGTAGGCCGTCGAGTACAGGCCGACCCCGGCGACGCCGGCGCTGCGCAGCTGGTCGACCATCCCCTCGAGGACGGCGACGTTCCTCGCCGCACCCGCCGCGGTGAGGTCCCAGGTGTTCTCCAGCTCGACGTCCAGCCACCAGACGAAGTCCTGCGGCCGGTTGACCCCGCGGACGGTGACGTCGTCCCGGGCCCGGTCCCGTCCGTACTGGTAGGCGCAGGCGGCCGAGTTGGTGCCGGTGCAGGTGCCGTAGCGGTTCTTCCCCGACCGCGGCCAGGACGCGGTGTTCAGGCCGCCGGGGTTGGCGGTGTTGACGTACAGCTGCACCCGCGGCTGCCCGGTGCCGCCGGCCGAGCGCTCGGCCCACGCCAGCTGCTCGGCCAGGCACGGGTTGGTCGTCGTGGCCGTCCCCGCGTTGACCCCGACGACGCCGAAGGCCTGACCGGTGGGCAGCGGCCCGCCGCACTGGGGGTGCGACACGTCGGCGCCCAGGACCGGCGTGCGGACGTCGGACCAGCCGTGCAGGAACGTCGCCGTCGTCGAGCGCGTGGCCGCGTCCCGGCTGCGGAAGGTCCCGTCCGGCATCCCGACGGCGATGCCCTGCGCCCGCAGCCACGCCACGGGGGCGCAGGCGCCGGACGTCACCGGGACGTCGCGGAACGGCGCGCTCGTGCAGGCCCGGGGCGGGGTGCCGCCCAGCCGGGAGACGGCGAAGGCGAGGAACTCCCGGGTCGCCGTCGCACCGGGGCTGAAGGTCGGCTTGGCGGTCACGATGCCGGCGCTCTTGAGCCAGGCGATCGCCCCGCACCGTGACGAGGACGTCGGCACGTCGCCGAACGGCTTGGTCGTGCAGGCGGGGGCGGTCTTCCCGGGGAACCTCGTCCGGTACAGGAAGACGGCCAGGTCCTGCCGGGTGACCGTCGCCGTGGGCGCGAACCTGCCGTTCGGGGCGGTGGTGATGCCCTGGTCGACCACCCACCGTGCGTCGGCCGCGTACGGGGCGTCCTTCGGGACGTCGGTGAAGGTGGTCGCCGCGGCCGCGGCCGGAGCCGTCGCCGGGAGTCCGGCGGTGACCAGCGCCATGGCGATGCCGACCACGACCGTCGCTGCCCGTCGCAGACCCATGCCCCGATCACGCTCCTCGCCTGTCGTCCGGTGGCCGACGTCGCGGCGGGGAGGGACCCCGGGCTCAGCCGTGCGGTCCCGAGCGGAACCGAGGCGTTCGTATCAACGGGACGACGGCCCGGCGGGGACCCGGGGCGCGTCGGTGTGACGGCTGATCCCGCCGGGAGGGGAGGTGTGGGTGTCGTTCGAGAGGCGGGCCGCCGGCCGCTGCGCCTGGCCGCGGTGGTCGGGAGGAGTGGGGCCCGGAGGGTCCCCGACGAGCGGCCGGGTGGGCTCAGCCCGACCGGGGGAGGGCCATTGGCCGCGGTGGTCGGGAGGAGTGGGGCCCGGAGGGTCCCCGACGAGCGGCCGGGTGGGCTCAGCCCAACCGGGGGACGGCCATTGGCCGCGGTGCGGTCCGGAGGACCGCAGTGACTCAGTCCTCGCGGGCGTGCCGGCCGCCGCGGCCCTCGCCGCCGGGCTCCTCGCGCTCGGCCATGGCGGCCACCCCGTCGGCGTAGCCGCTGGCGTAGTCCCAGCTCACGTAGGCGTCGGGGTCGGGGTCGAACGGCGGCTCGTGCCGGCCGGTTCGCCCCTCCTCGAGGAGCTGGCGCAGGTTGGCCTGCATCAGCGCCCAGTCGACGTGGTGCTCCTCGTCGCAGTCGGGGCAGTCGACGACGATGCCCTTGATGCCGGTCGGCTCCAGGAGCGTCCGGAACACCTCCAGCTCCGCGAGGTCGTCCAGGACGCCGGCCCGCTCCTCCATGGTCAGCGGCGGCGGACCTGGCTGGTCGGCGGGCCCGAAGTCGGGCCCGGAAGCGTCGTCCCACGTACTCACGCTTGCTCCTCGCTGGCGCTCGTCGCCGCGTTCGCTCGTCCTGCTCTGCTCTCTGCGCGGGCTCGCGAACTCGCCCGCGTCCCCCACGGTAGTGGCCCGACGGGGATCACATCGAGCGCGGAAGGCCGCCGCCTACGATCGGGAGAGGCTCCCCGCGCGCCCAGGAGAGGGTGCCGGCCGATCCGGAGGGGTGGCGGCATCCATGCAGCCCGACGAGTTCGTCCCCGAGCTGCCGGCGAAGTTCGCGCCGCTCGGCCTGACCTACGACGACGTCCTGCTCATCCCCGGGGCGTCCGACGTCGTCCCGGCCGAGGTGGACACCAGCAGCCGCTTGACCCGCGGCATCCGGCTGGCGGTGCCGCTGGTCTCCAGCGCGATGGACACCGTCACCGAGGCCCGCATGGCGATCGCCATGGCGCGGGTGGGCGGCGTCGGTGTCCTGCACCGCAACGTCGCCGCCGAGGAGCAGGCCGGCCAGGTCGACCTGGTGAAGCGGTCCGAGGCCGGGATGGTCACCAACCCGGTGACCGCCTCCCCGGACAACACCCTCGCCGAGCTCGACGCCCTGTCGGCCCGCTACCGCATCTCCGGGGCGCCGGTGGTCGACGCCGACGGCGTGCTGGTCGGCATCTGCACCAACCGCGACATGCGGTTCGAGACCGACAAGAACCGCCTCGTTCGCGACGTCATGACGCCGATGCCGCTCATCACCGCCCCCGTGGGGGTGCACGCCGACACCGCGCTCCGGCTGCTGTCCCAGCACAAGGTCGAGAAGCTGCCGCTGGTCGACGACACGGGCCGGCTGCGCGGGCTGATCACCGTCAAGGACTTCGTCAAGCGCGACCAGTACCCGCTCGCCACCAAGGACGCCGACGGCCGGCTCGTGGTCGCCGCCGCCGTCGGGGTGGGTGAGGACGCCTACAAGCGGGCCGGCCTGCTGGTCGACGCCGGGGTGGACGTGGTCGTCGTCGACACCGCGCACGGCCACCAGCGGGCGGTGCTGGACATGGTGGTGCGGGTGCGGGCCGACTTCGGCTCCGGCGAGCGCGGCGTGCAGATCGTCGGCGGCAACGTCGCCACCCGCGCCGGCGCGCAGGCGCTGATCGACGCCGGCGTGGACGCGGTCAAGGTCGGCGTCGGCCCGGGGTCGATCTGCACCACGCGGGTGGTCGCCGGCGTCGGCGTCCCGCAGGTCACCGCCGTCTACGAGGCGGCGCTGGCCGCCAAGCCGGCCGGGGTCCCGGTCATCGCCGACGGCGGGCTGCAGTACTCCGGCGACATCGCCAAGGCACTGGTCGCCGGCGCCGACACCGTGATGATCGGCGGGCTGTTCGCCGGCGTCGAGGAGGCCCCGGGCGACCTGGTCTTCGTCAACGGCAAGCAGTTCAAGACCTACCGCGGCATGGGCTCGCTCGGCGCGATGCAGAAGCGCGGCAACCAGTCCTACAGCCGCGACCGCTACTTCGCCGACGACGTCCTCTCCGACGACAAGCTCGTCCCCGAGGGCATCGAGGGCCAGGTGCCCTACCGCGGCCCGCTGGCCGGGGTGGCCCACCAGCTCGTCGGCGGCCTGCGCGCCTCGATGGGCTACGCGGGCGCGGCCACCGTCGCCGACCTGCAGGAGCGCGGTCAGCTCACCCGGATCACCTCGGCGGGGCTGGTCGAGAGCCACCCGCACGACATCCAGATGACGGTGGAAGCACCGAACTACCGGGGGCGCTGACCATGAACGTGCGCGACACCGTGGAGATCGGCCTCAACCGGTTCGCCCGCCGCGGCTACGACCTCGACGAGGTCTCCATCGTCCCGTCCCGGCGCACCCGGGACATGGACGACGTCTCGACCGCCTGGCAGATCGACGCCTTCCGGTTCGAGATCCCGCTGGTGGCCAGCCCGTCCGACGCCGTGGTCAGCCCGGCGACGGCGATCGCGGTCGGGCAGGCCGGGGGCCTGGGCGTGCTCAACGCCGAGGGGCTGTGGACCCGCTACGACGACCCGACGCCGGTGTACCGGCGGCTGCGCGACGCGGCGGGGGACGGCGCTCCTCCGGTCAGCCTGCTGCAGGAGGTCTACGCCGAGCCGGTCAAGCCGGACCTGGTCACCGCGCGGGTCAAGGAGATCCGCGACTCCGGGGTGACGACGGCGGTGCGCGTCTCCCCGCAGCACACGCTCCAGCTCGCCCCGACGGTGCTCGCCGCCGGCGTCGACCTGCTGGTCATCCAGGGCACGATCGTCTCCGCCGAGCACGTCACCAGCTCCGGCGAGGCGCTCAACCTCAAGGACTTCATCGCCGACCTCGACGTCCCGGTGATCGTCGGCGGTGCGGCCAACTACCAGACGGCGCTGCACCTGATGCGCACCGGCGCGGCCGGCGTGATCGTCGGCGTGGGCGCCGACAGCTACTCCACCACCGACACCGTCATGGGCATCCGGGTTCCGCTGGCCAGCGCGATCGCCGACGCCGCCGCGGCCCGCCGGGACTACCTCGACGAGACCGGCGGCCGGTACGTGCACGTGATCGCCAACGGCCGCATCGAGACCAGCGGCGCCATCGCCCGCGCGCTGGCCTGCGCGGCGGACGCCGTCCAGATCGGTGAGCCGCTGCGGGCCGCGGCGGAGGCCCCGGGCGGTGGCATCTGGTGGGACTCGGTGGCCGCCCACCCGCGGCTGCCCCGCGGCGGCACCTCGGCGCCGGTCACGCCGGCGGGGTCACTGCACGACGTCCTGCTCGGTGAGGCGCGCACCGCCGACGGCCGGACCAACCTGTTCGGCGCGCTGCGCCGGACGATGGCCAAGACCGGCTACCGCGACCTCAAGGAGTTCCAGCGGGTCGACCTCGTCATCGGTGGCTACCAGCCCCAGCAGGACGCCTGATGGAGTTCCCCACCGTCCTCGTCGTCGACTTCGGTGCCCAGTACGCCCAGCTGATCGCGCGGCGGATCCGCGAGGCCGGGGTCTACTCCGAGATCGTCCCGTCCGACGTGCCGGCCGAGGAGATCGTCGCCCGCAAGCCCGCGGCGATCGTCCTGTCCGGCGGGCCCTCGAGCGTCTACGCGCCCGAGGCGCCGCAGGTGGACCCGACGCTGTTCGAGTCCGGGGTGCCCGCGTTCGGCATCTGCTACGGCTTCCAGGCGATGGCGCAGAGCCTCGGCGGCACCGTCGCCCGCACCGGCGACCGGGAGTACGGCGGCACGCCGCTGACCGTCACCACCCAGGCCCGCCTGTTCGGGGACCTCCCGGTCGAGCAGTCGGTGTGGATGAGCCACGGGGACGCCGTCAGCGCCGCGCCGCCCGGGTTCACCGTCACCGCGACGTCCACCGGGGCGCCGGTCGCCGCCTTCGAGGACGTCGACCGCAAGCTCGCCGGCGTCCAGTTCCACCCCGAGGTGCGGCACACCGCGCACGGGCAGACCGTGCTCCAGCACTTCCTGTTCGACATCGCCGGCCTCGAGCCGACCTGGACGATGGCCAACGTCGTCGAGGAACAGGTGGAGCGGATCCGGGCGCAGATCGGGGACCGGCGGGCGCTGTGCGGGCTCTCGGGCGGGGTCGACTCCGCGGTCGCCGCGGCGCTGGTGCAGCGCGCCATCGGTGACCGGCTGACCTGCGTCTACGTCGACCACGGGCTGATGCGCGAGGGCGAGACCGAGCAGATCGAGCGGGACTTCGTCGCCGTCACCGGCGCCGACCTGCGGGTGGTCGACGCCCGCGAGCAGTTCTTCACCGCGCTGGCCGGCGTCAGCGACCCGGAGCAGAAGCGCAAGATCATCGGCCGGGAGTTCATCCGGGTCTTCGAGCAGGCCGCGGCCGACGTCGTCGCCGACGCGCAGGCCCACGGGGAGACCGTCGACTTCCTCGTGCAGGGGACGCTCTACCCGGACGTCGTCGAGTCCGGCGGCGGCACCGGGACGGCGAACATCAAGAGCCACCACAACGTCGGCGGGCTGCCCGAGGACCTCACCTTCACCCTCGTCGAGCCGCTGCGCACGCTGTTCAAGGACGAGGTGCGCGAGGTCGGCCTGCAGCTGGGCCTGCCCGAGTCGCTGGTGTGGCGGCAGCCGTTCCCCGGCCCGGGTCTGGGCATCCGGATCGTCGGCGAGGTCACCCAGGAGCGGCTCGACGTGCTGCGGAAGGCCGACGCGATCGCCCGCGCGGAGCTCACCGCGGCGAACCTGGACCGGGAGATCTGGCAGTGCCCGGTGGTGCTGCTGGCCGACGTCCGCTCGGTCGGCGTCCAGGGCGACGGCCGGACCTACGGCCACCCGGTCGTGCTGCGTCCGGTGTCCAGCGAGGACGCGATGACCGCCGACTGGACCCGGCTGCCCTACGACGTCCTGGCGCGGATCTCGACGCGGATCACCAACGAGGTGCCCGAGGTCAACCGCGTCGTCCTCGACGTGACGAGCAAGCCGCCCGGCACCATCGAGTGGGAATGACCGGCACCTGACGATCAGGAGCGGCGGCGTGTTCCGCCGACGGTTCGTGCACACAACGCGCACGGAACGGCGTGGCACCCGCGTTGCGTGCACGGACTGAGGCGGGACGCCCGGGTCCGGGCGCGCGGGTCGGCGTCCGCCGCCCGGTCCACCACAGCGACGAGGACCCGGGGAGCGATCGCTCCCCGGGCCCTCGCCGTCTCCGCCCCGTGCCGGTCAGCCCCTCCTGCGGCGGGCCTTCCTGACCTCGCTGAGCAGCAGGGCCACCCCGCCCCCGATGAGCAGCAGCCACAGCAACCCGCCGTCGGCGAACAGGCCCAGCGGGAAGGCCGCGCCGGCCATCACCGAGATCGCCAGGACGACGAACAGGATGCCCGGGACCAGGGCGGTGAGGTCCACGCCGCGGCGCTGGGGTGCGGGCGGGTCCTCGACGGGGAGCGGGGCGACCGGGGTGACCTCACCCCAGGCGTGCTCCTGCCAGGCGGTGGGGGTCGTGGGGAACTCGCTGTAGTCAGGCACGGGACACCTCCACGTCGCCGATGCCGGCGTTGATGGTCAGCACGATCTCGGGATCACCGTCGTTGCTCCAGGACGCCGACCCGGACCCGGCGTGGTAGCCCTCGGCCGCGCCCTCGTCGAAGACGTCGACGTCGCCGATACCGGTCTCGACCTGCACCCGGACGTCGGCCGAGCGGGGGACCAGGACGTCCACGTCGCCGACCCCGGCGTCGATGCGGGTCGTCACCGGGACGTCCCGGCCGGCGAAGTCGAGGTCGGTGAGGTCGAGCGTCGTGTCGCCGACGCCGAGGTGGTACTCGGTGCGGACGTCGGCAGCGGTGACCGGGGTGTACGTGCGGTCGCCGATGCCGCCCTCCGCGTTGCGCCACGGCTCGGCCGCGACGGCCAGCAGCGCCAGGGAGAGGACCGCGCCGAGGGCGATCAGCCCGCCCTTGGCCCGTCGTCCCCCGGAGAAGGCGGCGGCCACCAGGCCCAGCCCGACGACCAGCAGGCCCGACCCGAGGATCCACCGCGGGCCGATCGACCAGTCGGTGAACCGGCTGATGAGGACCAGCGTGCCGACGACGATGAGCAGGCCGGCCAGCGTCACCCCCGGCACCGGGGAACGCGGACCCGCGGCCGCCCGGTCGCGGGCGCTGCGGGCGACCCCGCTGCCGCCGGGGCCCGCCGCCATGAACAGCCACAGCAACAGGTAGACCGGGATGCCGGGGCCGGCCAGCGCCAGGGCGACGAAGCCGACCCGCCACAGCAGCGGGTCGATGCCGGTGTACTCGGCCAGGCCGCCGGAGACGCCGCCGATGACCTTGTCCGTGCGGCTGCGCCGCAGTGGCGGCCGGACCGGCGGGCCGGGCGGGGGGTACTCCGCGGCCGGCGGCTCGGACGGCGGGGGAGCGGGGGGTGCGGGGGGAGGAGGCGGTACGGAGGTCATGGCACAGAGCCTGCGCCGCGCCGCCCTCCCCGGACATCAGGGAAGGCCCCCAATCGACCCTGGTCCGGTACTCCAGGGTGATCACCGGTGTGAGCCGGCACCGCGCGGTGCGACGATCGTCAGCGTGACCACGACCGCCCTGGTGCCGCAGCGCCCGCAGCTGGCGCGCCCGCGCTCGGGGCGGCTGCTGGCCGGCGTCGCCGCGGGGACGGCGGTGCACCTGCGGCTGGACCCGCTCGTCGTCCGGATCGCCTTCGTCGTCCTGGCCGTCACCGGCGTCGGTGTCATCGCCTACGCGCTGCTGTGGTTCTTCATGCCGGTCGCCGACGTCGACGCGGTGCCCGAGGCGCCCGCGCCGGACACCGAGCCCAGCCGGCGGCAGGCGCTCGGGCTGACCCTGCTCGGGTTCGGCGGGCTGGTCCTCGTCACGAACCTGGCGACCTGGGGCAACAGCGACCTCGTCGTCCCGCTGCTGCTGGTCGGTGCCGGGCTGGCGGTCATCTGGCGGCAGCTGGACACCGACCGCACCCTGGCCCGCCCCGGCGTCCCGTGGGTGCTGGCCGGGGGCATCGCGCTCGGCGTCGTCGGGGTGGTGCTGCTGCTGGCGACGACCGGCCAGCTGGCCAACGCCCGCAACGGCTTCGCCGCGACCCTGGTGATCCTCGTCGGCGTCGCGCTGGCCACCGCACCGCTGTGGCGCCGGCTGCTGGCCTCCCGGGAGGCCGAGCGGACCGCCCGCGTGCGCTCGGAGGAGCGGGCCGCGGTCGCCGCCCACCTGCACGACTCGGTGCTGCAGACGCTCGCGCTGATCCAGCGGCACGCCGAGGACCCGAAGGCCGTCGCCCGGCTGGCGCGCAGCCAGGAGCGCGAGCTGCGCACCTGGCTCTACGAGCCGGAGAAGTCCGCCGAGGGGACGTGGGCGGCGCTGGTGTCCGGGCTGGTCGCCGACGTCGAGGCCGACCACGCGCTGACCGTGGAGTCGGTCGTCGTCGGCGACGCGCCGGTGGACGACGCCCTCGCCGCGCTCGGCGCCGCGACCAAGGAGGCCCTGGTCAACGCGGCCAAGCACTCCGGCGCGACGTCGGCGGACCTGTACACCGAGGTCACGCCGGCCCAGGTGTCGGTCTTCGTCCGGGACCGCGGCGCCGGGTTCGACCCGGCGACGGTCCCAGGGGACCGGCGCGGTCTGCGCGACTCCGTCACCGGCCGGCTGGCCCGGGTCGGCGGGACGGCGACCGTGCGCTCCGCGCCGGGGGAGGGGACCGAGGTCGAGATGTACCTGCCCAGGGAGGAGGCCGCGTGAGTGACGCCGTGGCGGTGCCGGAGAGGCCGCGCGTCTTCCTCGTCGACGATCACGCCATGGTCCGCTCGGGCGTGCGCACCGAGCTGGGCGACGCGGTGGCGATCGTGGGGGAGGCGGCCGACGTCGCCGGTGCCGTCGAGGGCATCCGGGCCACGGTGCCCGACGTCGTGCTGCTCGACGTCCACCTGCCCGGCGGCGGCGGGCACGCGGTGCTCCAGGAGCTGCGGGCGGAGCTGCCGGAGGTGCGCTGGCTGGCGCTGTCGGTGTCCGACGCCGCCGAGGACGTCATCGCGGTGATCCGCGCCGGCGCCCGCGGCTACGTCACCAAGACCATCTCCGGGCCGGACCTGCTCGACGCGGTGCACCGGGTCGCCGAGGGCGACGTGGTGTTCAGCCCGCGGCTGGCGGGCTTCGTGCTCGACGCCTTCGCCGCGACCACGGCGTCGGCGCCCGCGCCCTCGGAGGACCCGGCGACCGACCCCGGGCTGGACCTGCTCAGCGCCCGGGAGCGCGAGGTCATGCAGCTGCTGGCCCGCGGCTACACCTACCGGGAGATCGGCTCCCGGCTGTTCATCTCGGTGAAGACGGTGGAGTCCCACGCGTCCAACGTGCTGCGCAAGCTGCAGCTGTCCAACCGCAACGAGCTCACCCGCTGGGCGGCGACCAACCGGCTGCTGTGACACGGGTGCCGGTCAGGCGAAGTGGCTCTTGTAGATGACGCCGTGCACGCCGACGGTCCGGTCGACCACCTGCGAGACCTCGAAGTCGGCGGCCGCCGAGAGGTAGGCGTAGGCCACCGAGCGGTCCATGCCGAGGTCGGTCTGCAGGAAGTCGAGCGCGTTGACCACCGCTCGCCGCGCGGCGACGTCGAGGTCGACGAACTGGCCGTCGCGGAACCCGTCGGGGTCGGACAGCCCGATCGGCAGCCACGCGTCCGGCGACTCACCGAACGGGTAGCGGAACGCGACGGAAGGCGCGTCGCCGGACCCGGGCTTGCACACGGTCAGCCGGAAGGTCAGCCGCAGGGACCCCTCCAGCGCGGTCAGGGCGACCTCGCCGTGGCCCATGGACATGTGCGGGTCGCCCACCGAGAACAGCGCGCCCTCCGCGACGACCGGCACGTAGAACGCCGAGCCGACGTTGAGCCGGCGGATGTCGATGTTGCCGCCTCCGACGGTCGGCGGGATCGAGTTCACCAGCGGGTCGTTGAGCACCGGCGCGTCCGAGACGGTGGCGACCGCCATGAGCCCGGGGAAGCAGTCGACCGGCCAGGAGACCCGCCGGCCGGCGGCGCCGACGGGCAGCCAGGCGCGGGTCTCGCCGTCCCGGCCGGAGTCCAGCGGCGTGAACACCGAGACGTTGCCGTAGCGGGTCGGGTCCCCGGTGGCGCGCCCGTCCGTCGAGACCGGCGGCATGACCTCGGCCTCGCTGATCCCGCCCTCGGGGCCGGCGAGCTGGCGGGCCAGGGCACCCTTCCCGTGCCGGCTGGAGACGACGCCGTAGGGCACCCGGGGCAGCGCGGTGAGCGGCTCGATCTTCAGCACGTCGCCGGGCTGGGCGCCCTCGACGAACACCGGACCGGTCACGACGTGCGGTCCGTCGGCGTCGAAGTCGCGCGGGTGCTTCGCGTACTCGGCGGCGATGGCGACGGCGTCGTCGAGCACCTGCTCGCGGGGGACGCCGTTGCCGCCGAACCAGGCCACCGGGTCGCGGCCCTGGTCCTCGAGGATCCCCTCGTGGCTCACGGTGTCGACGGTGACCGTTCCGCCCGAGCGGAGCCGGGTCACCGGCGCGTCGCCGACGCGGGGCAGGTAGCCCCAGAGGACCTGCTCCGGGAGGGAGTTCAGGTAGACGTCGCCGTCGATCGGCCCCTGCCCCGGCTGCAGGACCTCACCGGGCAGGCGGGTGCGCGCCTGCGCCGCCGCGGGGGCCGCGGTGGCGATGCCGGTGCCCAGCACCGCTCCGGCGGCCAGCGCTGCCTGGACGAACGCCCGCCGGCCGATGCCGCGTTCGACGAGCTCCGCGGCACGTGCCGGGTCCGGCCGGCCGTCCTCCGGCGTGGTCAGCGTCATGGGTGGGGTCTCCCGTCCGGAGGGTCGTGCTGGACGAGAGCAGTCCAACGGACGGCGGATTACGGTCCGGGGTCCTGTGTTAGAGGCAGGTTGCCGAGTGCGCGGCAGCCGCGCAGCGTCATGCCGTGAACACGACGTGGAAGGCCTCGGCGAGCCGTCCGGCCGGCAGGCCGAAGCGCGACGCGGTCTGCCGCATCCAGCCGCCGACGAACTCCTCGAGGTCGTCGCGGTGGCTCACCTGGGTGACGTGGCTCTTCAGTGCCGCGAACTTCAGCTCGACGACGTCGGTCACGTCGACGGCGTGGTCGGCGCGCGGGCTGGCGGTCAGCCACACCTCGCGCACCGTCCACGCCTCGAGCCCCTCCTCGGCGAGCAGCTCGGGGAAGGCGAACGGGTTGCGGGCGTCGGGGTAGACCGCCCGCAGCGTCGACTCGCCCACGGTCATGTGGTCGGGGTGGCTGGCGCCGATCCGCTCGTAGAACCGCTCCGGCGAGCTGGTCAGCACCCGCTGCGGCCGCACCTGCCGGATCACCCGGGCGATGTCGCGGCGCAGGTCGAGGGTCAGCTCCAGCCGGCCGTCGGGGTAGCCGAGGAAGCGGACGTCGGTGACCCCGACGGCCTTGGCCGCGGCCTCCTGCTCGGCCCGCCGCAGCGGCCCCATCGCCTCGCGCGGGGTCTCGTCGAAGCCGCCCGCGTCGCCGTCGGTGACGATCAGGTAGGTGACCTCGGTGCCGGCCGCGGTCCAGGTCGCGACCGTCCCGGCGCTGCCGAAGTCGACGTCGTCGGGGTGGGCCAGCACGCACAGCGCGCGGTCGACGGACTCGGCGGGACGGCGGGACTGCGGCGAGGTCACCCGCCGGAGCCTAGGTGTCCCCCCGGAGGCGGCGCAGCGGACCGGGTCGACCAGCATCTCCCCCTCCCGGGTCATGCGGCAGCGACGGTCGCGCGCCGATCAGAGCAGGGAGGGCGACCAGCGCCCGCGAGACGAGGGGCGACATGGGACGGGTTCCCGTACACCGGGAGGCGGCAGCGCGCGGCGTCGTGCTCGCCTGCGCCGCGGTGGTGCTCGCCTGGGCCGCGGTCGCGGTCTGGTCGCCCGACGGCCCGTCCCCGGTGGCCTCCGAGCTCTTCCAGCTCGGCGCGGCCGGGGCGGCCACGGGGTCGACGGCCTGGCGGGCGGTGCGGTCGGCCGGCCGGCTGCGCGCGACGTGGGCGGCGTTCGCACTGGCCTGCGCCGGGTGGACCGCCGGCCAGGCGTACTGGACCGTGGAGGGGGTCGCCGGCCGGCTCGCGCCCTTCCCGTCACCGGCCGACGCCGGCTTCCTCGCCTTCCCGTTGTTCGCCGCCGTGGGGCTGCTGCTGCACCCCGCCGACGACGGCGTGCGCGGCCGCTGGCAGCGGACCTCCGACGCGGTGATGACGTCGGCCGCCATCGGGCTGGTCAGCTGGCAGACCGCACTCGAGGCCGTCGTCACCGGCAGCACGACCAACGACCCGCTGGAGACCCTGCTCCTGGTCGCCTACCCGGTCCTCGACGTCCTGCTCGTCGTCCTGACCCTGCTCACCCTCGCGCGCAGTCGGCGCCGCGGCGCCGACCTGCTGCTGGTGGGCGCCGGGCTGGTGGCGCTCAGCGTCTCCGACAGCGCGTTCGCGTTCCTCCAGTCGACCAGCGCCTACGACGGCGGGCTCGTCGACGGCGGCTGGGTCCTCGCCTTCCTCGCCATCGCCGCGGCGGGTGCCCTCTCCGGGGTCGGTGCGCCCGGTGGGGCGGCCACGGCGCGCGGCCGGGGCGTGCGCACCACCTTCCTCCCGTACCTGCCGGTGGCCGCGGCCCTGACCAGCAGCCTGACGGTGACCATGGTCGGGCGTCCGCTGGGCCGGGCGGAGATGCTCCTGGCCACCGTCGTCATCACCCTGCTGCTCAGCCGCCAGTTCGTGGCGCTGCGGGACAACGTCCGCTTGGCCGGCGAGCTGGCCGCGCGCGAGGCGATGCTGCGCCACCAGGCCTTCCACGACGGCCTCACGGGGCTGGCCAACCGGGCCCTGTTCCGCGACCGGCTGCAGCACGCGCTGCAGCTGCACCGCCGCGACCTGCGCCCGGTCTCCGTGGTGTTCCTCGACCTCGACGACTTCAAGGTCGTCAACGACACGCTGGGTCACGCCACCGGGGACCAGCTGCTGGTCAGGGTCGCCGAGCGGCTGCGGGACGCGGTGCGCATCGGCGACACGGTGGCCCGGCTCGGCGGGGACGAGTTCGCCGTCCTGCTCGAGGACGGCGCCGACACCTCCGCCACCACGGCGCGGCTGCTGGAGGCGCTCCGTGCGCCGGTGTCCGTCGGCGGACGGTCCTTGTCGGTCCGCGCCAGCGTCGGCGTCAGCACGCTCGGGGCGAGTGACGCCACCGTGGACGTCGACGAGCTCCTGGTCCGCTCGGACCTGGCCATGTACGCCGCCAAGCGCGCGGGCAAGGACCAGGTCGTGGCCTACACGCCCGGCCTCAACCTCCTGGAGGTGGAGGAGGGGGAGCTGCGGGATCGGCTGCGCGTGGCCGTCGCCGAGCGCGAGGTCACGCTGGAGTACCAGCCGATCGTCGAGCTGGGGACGCACCGCGTCGTGGCGCTCGAGGCGCTGGCCCGGTGGCGGCCCGACGGCGTCGAGGTGGGTCCCGACGTCTTCGTGCCGGTCGTCGAGCGCACCGGGCTCATCGACGAGCTCACCGTGCAGCTGCTCGGCGAGGCCTGCGCGCGGGTGGCCGGCTGGTCCGCGGACCGCGGCGCGCCGGTGGCGGTGCACGTCAACGTGGCGCCGTCGTCCCTGGCCGCGCCCACCTTCGTCGCCACCGTCGGAGAGCTGGTCGCCCGGCACGGACTGGCCCCCGGGCAGCTGGTCCTCGAGCTGACCGAGCGGGGCCTGCTCCCCGATCCGGAGGCGGCCGAGCGGGTGCTCGCCCGGCTCCGGGCCCTCGGCGTCGGGGTGTGCCTCGACGACTTCGGCGTCGGCCAGTCCTCGCTGGCCCGGCTGCGCACGCTGCCGCTGGACTCGGCGAAGATCGACCGGTCGTTCCTCGAGCGCAGCGACAGCGACCCGCGGGCGGCGACGCTGCTCGGCGCCGTCCTCCGGCTGGCCCGCGACATCGGCCTGCCGGTGGTCGCCGAGGGGGTCGAGCGCCCCGGGCAGCTCACCACCCTGCGCGGTCTCGGCTGCCCCCGGGCGCAGGGCTACCTGCTCGGCCGGCCGGTCCCGGCCTCCGCCGTCCCCGGGCTGCTGGACGGGTCGGCGGTCCTCACCGGCTGACCGGCCGCGAGCCCGCGCAGCTTGTCGGGGTTGCGGACGACCAGCACCTGCTGGACGTGCCCGCCGACGAGCACGAGGGACAGCGTGAGGAACGGCGCGGCCCCGGACCACAGGACGACGCCCGGTGCGCCGTTGAGGTCGGCCACCTCGATGCGCAGGTCCGGGACGGCCAGGCCCTGGGCGGCCGTCGCCACCAGGAAGCGGGCCACCTTGTCCGCTCCGGAGATCGGCCGCAGCGCCGCCTTCGCCCTGCCCCCGCCGTCGGAGATCAGCACCACGTCGGGGGCGAGGGCGGCCAGGAGCGCGTCGACGTCCCCACCGGCGCAGGCAGCCAGGAAGCGCTCGGTCACCGTCCGCTGCGCCGCCCGGTCGGCGTCGAAGCGCGGCTGCCGGGCCTGCACGTGCTCGCGGGCACGGTGGGCCATCTGCCGGACGGCGGCCTCGCTGCGGCCCAGGGTGGCGGCCACCTCCGCGGCCGGCAGCCCGAACACCTCCCGCAGCACGAACACGGCCCGCTCCGCGGGGGAGAGCGTCTCCAGGACCACCAGCAGCGCCAGCGAGACCTGCTCGCCGAGCTCGGCGGCGTCGTCCGGGTCCGGCGGCGGTGCGGCCCCGGCGACCGGCGCCGCACCGGTGAGCAGCGGCTCGGGCAGCCAGGGCCCGACGTAGCTCTCCCGGCGCGTGCGGGCGGCGGCCAGCCGGTCCAGGGCCAGCCGGGAGGTGATCCGCACCAGGTAGGCCCGCGGGTCGGCGACGTCGGACCGGTCGGCCGCCGACCAGCGCAGCCACGCGTCCTGGACGACGTCCTCCGCGTCGGCGACGCTGCCCAGCATCTGGTAGGCGACGGTGAACAGCAGCCGCCGGTGCCGGTCGAAGGGGGACGGCTGCTCGGTCACGGTGCGGCCGGGAGGTCGCAGCGGTCCCGGAAGCCCTGGCTGGTGAGGCCGAGCGCGGAGTTGAAGCGCGACCGGACGTTCTCCACGGCGACCATCATGGTGAGCTCGATCAGCTGCGCGTCGTCCAGCTCGCGCCGCAACGCGGCGACCATCTCGTCGGTCACGTCCGGTGGCGTCGCCGTCACGGCCTCGGCGTAGGCCATCACCTGGCGCTCCAGGTCGGTGAACACGTCGCTGTCCCGCCACGTCGGGACCGCCCGCAGCTTCGCGGGGTCCACGCCCTCCTGGCTGCTGATCCAGTAGCCGAAGTCCACGCACCAGGAGCAGCCGATCGCGACGGCCGACGCCATGACCGCCAGCGCCTTGAGCGAGCGGTCGAGCCGGTTCCAGCGGGCCAGGGACATCTCGAACCCGGCGTCGGTGACCAGGACCCCCGGGTGGTGCGCCATGGCGGCCAGCGGGTCGGGCAGCGCGCCGTAGGTCCGGCGCGCGTACCACCCGGCGAGCCGGGTGACCAGCGTGCGGGGCGGATCGAGCGGGATGCGGGCCATGGTGGTCGTCCTCTCCATCGGGTGGTGCACATGGAGACGGGACAGCCGACCCGGGCGTGACATCGGTCGCGGCCCGCGGGAGCCGCTCACTGCAGCGTGGCCGACAGCCGGGCGGCCAGTTCGACGACGTGGGGCTGGGCGAGCAGGTGCTCGTGGTCTGCAGGGACCTCGGTCACGAGGAGGTGGGGAGCGGACCGCCGCCAGGCCGTCAGGGTGTTGCCCACCACCGGCAGCCGGCGCTCGGCCAGGTAGTACGTCACGGGCCCGGCGTAGGCGCTCAGCCGGTGTGCGTTGAAGGTGCGGTACGACTCGCCCCAGGCTTCCGCCTCGGGGTCCGGGTCACCGATCCCGAACCGCATGCGCAGCTGCTCCGACAGGCGCTTCCGCGAGCTCACGGTGTCCAGCCGGCCGGCCCACCGGCGGCCGACCAGTTCCCGCGGGGTCATGCTCGCCATCGGCGGGATCACGTCGATGAGCCCGAGGAAGCGCACCTCGTGGCCGGCCGCGGCGAGGCGGCAGGCGGTCTCGTAGACCAGCAGCCCCCCGAAGGAGTAGCCGACGAGGCCGTAGGGGCCGCCCGCTTGGACCTGGAGGACCTGGTCGGCCGTGTCCGCGACGAGTTCCTCGATGCTGCGCCGCCGCCCGTCGTCGTCGACCAGTGACGGCTGGAGCCCGTACACCGGGCGGGTCGTCTCGAGCGCCTGGACGAGGCCGTGCAACTCGTTGAGCTGGCCCCAGGCGTCGCACGCGATGAACACCGGGCGCCCGGCGCCCGCGCGCAGCAGCCGGCCGCAGGGAGCCTGCGCCGTCCGTGCCGCGGCGACGGCCCGGGCGAGGCTTCGGAGGGTCGCGTCCGCGTAGAACGCCGTGATGGGGACGTCCGCGCCGAGTTCCAGCTTGAGACGGCGCAGCAGGCTCATGACCTGGCGGGAACTGCCCCCGAGGTCCATGAAGTCGTCGTCCGGCCGGGCGTCAGGGACGCCGAGGACGTCCTGCCAGATGCGGAGGAGGGCCCCGGGCGGCACGACGCCGTCCTGAACCGGTGCCGGTGATCCGGTTCCGGCGGGGGCCGACTCCGGAGCGTCCTCCGCGGTCGCGGGCTCCGGGATGGCGGTCAGCACCGCGGTCCGGATGGCGGCCAGGCAGCCGGGGTTGCGCAACGCCGACTCGTTTGCGACGGGGTCGCCGTTCACGGCGTCCCGTGCCGCGCGTTCGGACCGCTTGCCGTTGTGGGTGACCGGCAGCTCGGGGACGGCCGCGACCAGGGAAGGGACGTGCGCGGCGGACGCCTCCCGGCGGAGGGTCCGGCGGATGGTCCGGTCCAGATCGCCGTCGAGCACCGCGCCCGCACGCGTCACGACGAGCAGGACCATGCGCGACCGGCCACTCCCGGCCGGGTCCCGCTGCTCGACCGCCATGGCGTCGGCGACCTCCGGCACCCCGCGCAGTGCGGTGTACACCTCGCTCGGACCGATGCGGACCCCGTTCACGTTGAGCACGCCGTCGGAGCGGCCGTGCATGCGGGCCGTTCCGTCGGGGGCGAACTCGACGAGGTCCCCGTGGGTCCACGTGCCGGGGTGCTGGGCGAAGTAGGCCCGGTGGAACCGGCTGCCGTCCGGGTCCCGCAGGAAGCCGATCGGCCGGGACGGGAAGGGACGCCGGCAGACCAGCTCACCGATCCGGCCGACGAGCTCCTCGCCGTCCTCGTCCACAGCGGCGACGTCCAGACCGAGACTGCGGGTCTGGCAGCGGCCGGGGCGAACGGGGAGCTCGGGGTGGCCGAGGACGAAGCAGCCGAGGATGTCGGTGCCGCCCGAGATCGACTGCAGCGGCTGCGGGCCGACGGCCTCGGCCAGCCAGTCGAACTGCCAGTCGTGCAGCACCGCGCCGGTGGACAGGACGCTGCGGAGGCGGCTGAGCGCGACCGCTCGGCCCGGCCGGTACCCCGCGTCCTGGCACAGTTGGAGGTAGGCGGGGCTGGTGCCGAACACGGTGACGTCGTGCTGCGACACCAGCTCCCAGAGGGTCTTCGGACCGAGCACTGGTCCGTCGTGGAGCACCACGGAGGCGCCGACCGCCAGCGCGGAGAGCTGCCAGTTCCACATCATCCAGGCGGTCGTCGTGTGGAAGAAGAGGCGGTCCTGGGGGTGGAGGTCGCCGTGCAGGCGGTGTTCCTTGGTGTGCTCCAGCAGGGCGCCGCCGGCGCCGTGCACGATCGCCTTCGGCGGGCCCGTGGTCCCGGACGAGAACATGACGAACAGCGGGTGGTCGAAGGGCAGCCGGGGCCACTCCGCTCGCGGCGTGTCCCGCACGTCGGCGACCAGATCGGTGAGGCGCGCGACCGGCACGGCACAGGCGGCCGGCAGGGGCAGCTCGTCGAGGACGACGACCTGCCGCACGGTCGGCAGCCCGACCAGCAGGCCGGTGGTGCCGGCCTCCGGCCCGTCCTGCAGCCCCGCCCGGTCGAGGAGCACGAGCACGGGCTCGACCTGCTCGAAGCGGCCCAGGAGCGCGGCGGTCCCGACGTCCGGGGCGGCAGTGGCGACGACCGCGCCCAGCGCCGTGGCGGCCAGGACGGCCACGGTCGTCCGTGCGTCGTTGGGGGCGACGGCCACGACCCGGCTGCCTGCGACGATCCCGGCGGCAGCGAGTGCGGTCGCCGTGGTCGCGACCGCGTCCCGGAGCTCCCGGCGGCTGAGCGTCTCGGCCGGGCGGTCGGCGTGGACCGAGATCAGGGCCGGCGCGTCGTCGTCCACGTCCGGCAGGGGCCGCAGCAGGGCTTCGGCGTAGTTGAGGGTGACGTCCGGGAAGAACCGGGCCGTCTCCACGTCGTCCCCGACGAGGACGGGGGTCGCGAGACCCGACCACGGTAGCTGCGACCACTCGAGGAACGCGTGCCAGAACGTCTCCGGCTCCTCGACGGAGAAGGCGTGCAGCTCTGCCGGGTCAGCGAGCGACCGCCCTGCTCGCTGTTCGCACAGGTCCCGGAACGAGGCCAGCTGTGTCTTGTGTGCCCGGGGGGCACTGCTGGAGGAGGTCGTGGCGGTCGATGTCACGGGCGCAGCCTCTCGTCGAGCCCATCGAGGTCGATCAGGTCCCGGGGAACGACTGCGTGCCCTCCGGTGACGAGCCTCGACGTGGCGAGCGTCGCCACCATCCCGCGTGGGGCCGCCACGCCGGTGACGTGCCACGTGCCGACGCGCTGCGGGGTGCGTCCACGCAGGCCCACGTCGAGGCGGACAGGCGGCACGGACAGCCCGGAACCGCCGCCCTTGAGCACGGCCTCCTTGACCGTCCAGAGCCGAGTGGCTGCGGCGGCACGCCGCTCCGGGGAGAGGCCTCGCAGGCCCGCGACCTCGCGGGTGGTCAGCCAGCTCTCCGCCAGGGTCGCGTCGGTCCACGGAGGGACACGCTCGAGGTCGATCCCGACACGGGTTCCGCGCGCCACCGCCACCATGCCGAGATCGCCGCTGCGGGTGCAGGTGACGTCCAGTTGCAGGTCTGGCAGTGACGGGGGAGGCAGTTCGGGACGTCCGTGCGGGGTGACGGTGAGCGGCACCTCGGCCGCACGGCACGACAGCTCGCGGCTCACGACGTGACGGAGCGCCGCCCGCAGGGCGATCCGGCGCCGCCGCACCTCCGGTGTCCCTCGGTCGGCCCGCTGCAGCTCGGACGGCGAGAGCACGCCGGCCGCGCGGGCCAGCGACCGGTCGTCGACATCCAACGCCACCTGCCACACGTCGACCTGGACCCGCGGGCTGCGTTTCCGCACGAGGCCGTGGCTGAGCGTGAGCGCCGGCATGGGGTGAAGCCTCGCACGACGCGACGACGGGGTGGGGTCGTTCCGGAACAGGGTCACCCGATGGCGCGGACTCCTCACCAGCGAGGAGGTCAGGACGTCCGCGGTCCGTGACCGGCCGGTCCGAGGACGGCCGACCCGGACGTCCCGCCCGCGCAGGGTTCCGTGACGACGCCGTCCGGAGGACCCTGGCGCACCCACGGGGGCGGTTCCGGGAGCCCGCGCGGCGGTGCCGCCGGGGAGGAGGGGACGTGGACGCCGACTTCGCCAAGACCGTGCAGCGGACGGCCGAGGCCCTGGCCGCGATCGGGTCGGGTGACCCGGGGCCCTACACGGCCCTGTGGGCCCGCTCGGACGACGTGACCCTGTTCGGCGCCTGGGGGCCGATCGAGAAGGGGTACGACGCGGTCACGCAGACCTTCCAGTGGGTGGGCAGCCGGTTCAGCGACGGAGCGCTGACCCCGACCCACGACGTCGTCCACGTCGACGGGGACCTCGCCTACACGGTGGGGTCCGAGCGGGGCGTCGTCCGGGTCGACGGCGGTGAGCCCCGGCCCATGACGATCCGGGTCACCCATGTGTACCGGCGGTTGGACGGCGAGTGGTGGCTCGTGCACCGCCACGCGGACTTCCCGCCCCCCGACCAGCGCCGCGGCTAGCAGCCGGCCCCGTCCGGAGGCTCGCCGCGAGCCGGCGAGCGGTGAGGGGGGCAGGGGGTCCTTTCAGAGGCGGCCGCGGCCCTGGCGCAGCAGCATCATGCCCAGGGTGGCGCCGTCGCGGCCGAGGGCGTCCTGGAAGCGGGCCAGCACCTGCTGCTCGCGGGACAGCGACAGCCGGGTGCCGCCCGCGGCGCGGCGCAGCTCGCCGATCTGCTGGGAGACGGCCAGCCGGCGCTGCACGAGCCGGATGATCTCGGCGTCGCAGTCGTCGATCTGCTCGCGGAGCTCGGCGATGCGCTCGTCGGCGTCAGCGGCGGCGGTGGGGACCGTGGCGGTCATCGGGGTTCCTCCAGGGCGGGCGGGTGGCCGTCGGACCCCGGGAACGAGAAACGCCCCGGGCTCCTCGGGCCCGGGGCGTCTGTTGCGGCGTGTGCTCAGCCAGCGGTGACGGACACCGGATCCCGGTGGCCGTAGAAAAAGCTGAGCGCGGTGAGCACGGCGGGGAGTCTGCCACATCCCCGGGTGTGATCGCCACGACGTCCTCGGGTGGGTGTGGCGGACGTTCCGCGGCCCCGGGGAGCGTCACCCGTCCGAACTACAGTGGTGTGGTCATGAGCAGCGTCCAGCAGGCCCTCCCCGGTACCGCCGCACTCCAGCGCTCCGCCTCCGGCTCCGTGGGGCGGGAGCTGGACCGGATGCTCGCCGGTCTCAACGGCCCTCAGCGGCAGGCCGTCGTCCACGAGGGCAGTCCGTTGCTCATCGTGGCCGGCGCAGGCTCGGGCAAGACCCGGGTCCTGACCCACCGCGTCGCCTACCTGCTCGGTGCCCGCGGCGTGCAGCCCGGCGAGGTCCTGGCCATCACCTTCACCAACAAGGCCGCCGGGGAGATGAAGGAGCGCGTCGCCGCCCTCGTCGGTCCCCGCGCCCGCGCCATGTGGGTGTCGACGTTCCACTCGATGTGCGTGCGGATCCTGCGGGCCGAGGCGGCCAAGCTCGGCATGAAGTCGTCGTTCACGATCTACGACCAGGGCGACTCGGTCCGGCTGATGACGATGGTCGCCCGCGACCTGGACCTCGACGCCAAGCGATACCCCGGCCGCAGCCTGGCCGCCCAGGTGTCGAACCTGAAGAACGAGCTGGTCGACGAGGAGTCCTTCGCCCCGGTCACGGCGCCGGAGAAGGTGCTCAAGGAGGCGTACACCCTCTACCAGCGGCGGCTGCGCGAGGCGCACGCCATGGACTTCGACGACCTGATCATGACGACGGTCAACCTGCTGCAGGCCTTCCCGGACGTCGCCGAGCACTACCGCCGCCGGTTCCGCCACGTCCTGGTCGACGAGTACCAGGACACCAACCACGCGCAGTACGTGCTGGTCCGCGAGCTGGTGGGCACCGGGGAGGGGCCGGTGCCGCCGGCCGAGCTGTGCGTCGTGGGTGACGCCGACCAGTCGATCTACGCCTTCCGCGGCGCGACGATCCGCAACATCGACGAGTTCGAGCGCGACTACCCGGACGCGACGACGATCCTGCTGGAGCAGAACTACCGCTCCACGCAGCGGATCCTCAGGGCGGCCAACCAGGTCATCGCGAAGAACACCGGCCGCCGTCCGAAGAACCTGTGGACCGACGCCGGGGACGGCGAGCTGATCGAGGGCTACGTCGCGGAGAACGAGCACGACGAGGCCGCCTGGGTCGCCGAGCAGATCGACGCGCTGGTCGACGAGGGCAAGGCCAAGCCCAAGGACATCGCCGTCTTCTACCGGACCAACAACGCCTCCCGTGTCTTCGAGGAGGTGTTCATCCGCGTCGGCATGCCCTACAAGGTGGTCGGCGGGGTGCGCTTCTACGAGCGCAAGGAGGTCCGCGACGCGCTGGCCTACCTCAAGGTGGTCGCCAACCCGGCCGACGTCGTCAGCCTGCGCCGGGTCATCAACACGCCCAAGCGCGGCATCGGCGAGCGGGCGGAGACCTGCGTCGAGAACTTCGCCGACCGGGAGCGGATCGCCTTCGCCACGGCCCTGCGGCGGTGCGCGGAGATCGGTGACCTGGCCACCCGCTCGCTCAAGGCGATCCAGGAGTTCGTGGCGCTGCTCGAGGAGTTCGAGCGGCTGGTGGAGACCGGCTCCGGGCCGGCCGCGCTGCTGGAGAGCATCCTCGACCGCACCGGCTACCTCACCGAGCTGCAGGCCAGCACCGACCCGCAGGACGAGGGGCGGGTCGACAACCTCAACGAGCTCATCTCGGTGGCCGCGGAGTTCGAGGCGGCCAACCCGGAGGGCTCGGTCACCGACTTCCTGGAGCAGGTGTCGCTGGTCGCCGACGCCGACCAGATCCCCGTCGCGGGCGACGACGCCGGCGTCGTGACGCTGATGACCCTGCACACCGCCAAGGGCCTGGAGTTCCCGGTCGTCTTCCTCACCGGCATGGAGGACGGCGTCTTCCCGCACCTGCGGGCCCTCGGGGACCCCAAGGAGCTGGAGGAGGAGCGCCGGCTGGCCTACGTGGGGATCACCCGCGCCCAGCAGCGGTTGTTCCTGTCGCGGGCGACGGTGCGCACCAGCTGGGGCCAGCCGGCGTACAACCCGCCGTCCCGCTTCCTCGACGAGCTGCCCGGGGACACCGTGCACTGGGCGGGGAAGGAGCCGGTGCCGGCACCGAGCACCGGGTACCGGTCGGCGCAGCAGCGGGTGGCCGCCACCGGGCTGTCGACCGGCGGGCTGCGCGGCGGGGCGGGCAACCGCGCCGTGATCTCGGTGGAGGTCGGGGACCGCGTCAGCCACGACGCGTTCGGCCTGGGCACCGTCGTCGAGGTCACCGGCGCCGGCGACAAGGCCCAGGCGACGGTCGACTTCGGCTCGGGCGGCACCAAGCGCCTCGTGCTGCGCTACGCCCCGCTCGTCAAGCTCTGACCCGAGGAGCGGGGCCGGGAGGGTCGCGCGGCCAGGCCGCCCGGCCGGGGGATTGCCGGTGTTCCTCGTGCTCTGCGGGTCCTGCAGCCCCCGCAGGGCACGAGGAACACCGGCACAGCGGCGTCGACCGCTAGATCGCGACGCCGTGGTCGGCCAGGTACTGCTGCGGGTCGATGGGCCGGCCGGTCATGCCGCCGCGGTGGATCTCGTAGTGCAGGTGCGGCCCGGTCGACTGGCCCTCGCTGCCGACCTTGGCGATCTGGTCACCGGCGTGCACGATGTCGCCGGCCTTCACCGAGTAGTAGCGCATGTGGCCGTAGATGTGGACGTTGCCGTCGGCGTCCTGGATGTAGATCGCGTTGCCGTAGCCGGAGGCGGCGCCGGCGCGGATGACGACGCCGTCCACGGCGGCGACGATCGGCGTGCCCAGCGGCGCGGCCAGGTCGATGCCCCAGTGCATCGTGCCCCAGCGCATGCAGAAGCAGGTGCTCATCCGGCCGGGGGTCGGCAGGACGGTCTTCGGCTCACGCGCGGCCCGGGAGGCGGCCAGCTCGCCGAGGCGGGCCTGGGCCTCGGCCTCGGTGATGCCGCGGCGCACCCCGGCGTCCTCCATGTCGCTGATCAGGCCGACGTCGGAGGCGGTGCCGAGGCCGTACTCGGCGGCGCTGACGCTGAGGTCGCCGGCGTCGGACCCGAGCGCGCTGGGCAGCGCGGCGACCACGGCGCCGGCGACCAGCGCGGCCAGCCACAGGGGACCGCGCCGACCGGGCGGACGCGGCACCGCGCGGCGCCGGGTGGGCGCCCCGGCGGTGTCGTCGGCGGTCGGGACGGGCGCCGGGACGTCGGCGACGGGCTCGGTGGAGGAGCGCGGGGCCGGGACGACCGGACCGGGCTTCCGGTCGGTCCTGGGTCGCTCCAGCAGTGCAGGCCCGGTCTGCGGGGTCACGGAGCACCTTCTTCGTCAGCGACCCTCCCGACCGGTGCCCGGAGGCACACCGTCGGGGGAGCGACGGCGGTTGAGGCGTCCGGCAGGACGCCCGCCGACGGGTGTCGGCGCCGTGATCGGACCGTAACGATCTGTCAGGTCGCCGAGGGTCAACGACACTCCGTGTCGCTTTGTCTGCAACGTGTGATCTGCGTGAGGCGTCCGAGGGCCCGACGGCGGGCGGGGGAGCGGCTCAGGCGACCGCGGTCGGCGCCGGCCGGAGCGCCTGTGGGGTGCGCACCCCGGCCAGGGTCGCGGCGACCTCGTCGAGCACGCCGCGGTGGAAGGGCAGCGAGGTGTGGCCGACCCCGCGGACGAGCACGTTGCGCGCCTGCAGGTCGGGGTGGTCGCAGCGCCCGGCAGCCGTCGGGATGACGACCTGGTCGAGGTCGCTGTAGATGGCGGTCACCGGGGTGCGGACGCCGCGCGCCGGCTCGGCCAGCTCCCGCAGCACCGGCGAGCCCGGGCGCAGCTGGCGGACCAGCGGCGTCGGCAGCAGGTGGGCCAGGACCGAGCCCTGGTGCGGCGTCCCGAGGGTCACCAGTTGCTCCACCCGGCGGTCGCCGCCCTGTCGCTGGACGTGGTAGCGGGCGATGAGCCCGCCCAGGCTGTGGCCGACCACGTGTACTCGGTCGTGTCCGGTCTGCTCGCAGATCCGCTCCAGGTGGGCGCCGAGGTCCCGGGCGCCGCGGGCGACGTCGGAGAGCAGCGGGCTGTAGTTCCAGGAGCAGACGTGGGCGAACCCGCGCCGCCGGAGGCTGCGGCGCATCACCGCGAAGATCGAGTGGTTGTCCACCAGGCCGTGCACGAGGACGACGGGGACGCGCGCGGCCAGCGGGTCGGCGGCGAACAGCGCCCGTACGTCGGGAGGCTGGTCACCGGGGCGACACCGCGGGTCGACGCGCAGCGGGTCGGTGCGGGCGCCCAGTGGGTACATGAGCACGTGTGCCCCGACGAGGGCCAGTTCGGTGATCCCGCCGGTCAGGGCGGTGCGGGTCACCAGGGAGCGCAGGCCGCCCCGTGGCGTCCGCGGATCGGCGGTCGTCGTGTGCGAGGCTGGTCCGGACTCCGGGTCGCCGAGTGGGCGCATCATCGTGTCCCTCCCCGTTCGTGACCACCGGTGGAGCCCGGGTTCGACGTCGGCCGGTGGTGAGTGCCGCCCTCTGCCAATGCCCGGTTAACCCGACGGTAAAGCTGTTGTGTGACAGCCGTCACACGACTTGGCCGCGCCGAGGCCGGATCGACGCCGGTTCGTGACCTACCCGACGAAGGGGGAACCGTGGCCGCCCGCGATGGCTCCACCCGGAACCGCGACCGCGTCCGGGCCGCCGGCCCCGAGCGGGGCGCCGACCGGAACAGTGCGGTGCCCTCCTCGGCCCGGACGGCGTCCGCCCGACGCGCCGGGCCCCGCCGGCCCGCTGCCGATCCCGCCCCGGCGCGTCCTGCCGACGGCCTGGTCGTCGGCGACGTGCCGGCGGCCGCGCGGCTGTGCGGGGTGCTGCTCGTCCTCGCCGGCCTCGCCGGGGTGGCCGGCGCCTTCCCGATCTACCTGGTCGTGGGCGGCCAGGACGTCGCCCAGGCCGGCGGGTTCGGAGGGGCGCTGGTCGTCCTGCTCACGCCGCTCGTCGGCGCGGTGGTCGGCGGCGTCCTCGCGGCGGGGCGCGTCCCCCGGCTGGGCCTGGCGTAC
This sequence comes from Geodermatophilus sp. SYSU D00965, assembly GCF_054050075.1. Taxonomy (NCBI): domain Bacteria; kingdom Bacillati; phylum Actinomycetota; class Actinomycetes; order Geodermatophilales; family Geodermatophilaceae; genus Geodermatophilus; species Geodermatophilus sp. SYSU D00965. The sequence continues at coordinate 133,335 of NZ_JBJGYQ010000005.1, forward strand.
GCCGGCGTGGCCGGTGCGCTGGCCCTCGGCCTGCTGCTCATCGAGGTCTACCGGGCCCAGGCCTCGACCGTCCGCCCGGCGGTGGAGGTGCTGGCCGGCCGGGAGGTGCTGACCAGCTCGGTGCAGATCGGCGCCGGGTGGGTGCTGGGCGCGGTCTCGCTCGGGCTGACCGTGCTGGCGGGTCTGGTCGCCGCGCTCGCCTGGGGGCGGACCGTCATGGAGGACGGCGGCTCGCTCGACCCCGCCCGCCCGACGCTGGCCGGCGTCGCGACGCTCCTCGGGGTGGGCACCGTCCTGTGCCTGGTGCTGCCCGCGGCCGACGTCCCCGATCGGATCGTCACCGACCCGGCGACGGGGATGCAGACGGTCGTCGAGCAGGACGGCCCGCAGGGGCTGCTCGAGCGGCCCGGCCTGGCGCTGCTGGGCGGGCTGCTCCTGGCCGGGGCCGTCGTCCTGTGCTCGGTGCTGGCACCCTCCCTGCGGCCCCGGCTCGCCGCGGTCGGCGGCCTGCTGGCGATCACCACCGTCGTCCTCGCGGCGGCGCTGTCCGGTCTGCGCGACGCCGCCGTCTCCGACCGGCTGGAGTGGACGCTGCCCGGTGCCGGGCTGCTGGTGGCCGGGCTCGGGTACGCCGTCCTGACCGCGCTCGCCTGGCGGTTGCGCCGGCCGTCGCGGGCCGCCTGAGGCGGTCCCGCCGGCGGTGCGGCTTCCGCTCGGCAGAATCGCGCTGGCGGTCGGTGTGATGCCGAGCACGCCTCCCGGTGCCGGTGGGACGACGCGGTCCGCCGGGCGTTACCGTGCTCGTTCGTGGATCTCTTCGAGTACCAGGCCCGTGACCTTCTGGCCTCCCACGGCGTACCCGTCCTCCCCGGCGGCGTCGCCGAGACCCCCGAGCAGGCCGAGGCGATCGCCCGCGAGATCGGGACCACCGTCGTCGTCAAGGCGCAGGTGAAGACCGGTGGCCGCGGCAAGGCCGGCGGCGTCAAGCTGGCCGACGACGCCGAGGACGCGCGCGCCCGCGCCCAGGACATCCTCGGCCTGGACATCAAGGGCCACATCACCCACCGCGTGATGGTGGCCCAGGCCAGCGACATCGCCGAGGAGTACTACTTCTCCTACCTGCTCGACCGCGCCAACCGCACCTTCCTGGCGATGGCCAGCGTCGAGGGCGGCATGGAGATCGAGCAGCTGGCCGTCGAGCGCCCGGAGGCGCTGGCCCGCATCCCCGTCGACGCCACCGTCGGTGTCGACACCGCCAAGGCCGCCGAGATCGTCGACGCCGCCGGCTTCCCCGCGGAGGTCCGCGACCAGGTCATCGCCATCGCCGTCCAGCTGTGGGACACCTTCAGCGCCGAGGACGCCACGCTGGTCGAGGTCAACCCGCTGGCCAAGGCGCCCGACGGCACGGTCCTCGCGCTGGACGCGAAGGTCACCCTCGACGACAACGCCCGCTTCCGGCACCCGCAGCACGAGGAGCTCGAGGACAGCGCCTCGGCCGACCCGCTCGAGGCCGCGGCCAAGGAGAAGGACCTCAACTACGTCAAGCTCGACGGCGAGGTCGGGATCATCGGCAACGGCGCCGGGCTCGTGATGAGCACGCTGGACGTCGTCGCCTACGCCGGTGAGGAGTTCGGCGGGGTCAAGCCGGCCAACTTCCTCGACATCGGTGGCGGCGCCTCGGCCGAGGTCATGGCCAACGGCCTGCACATCATCCTGTCCGACCCGGCCGTGAAGAGCGTGTTCGTCAACGTCTTCGGGGGCATCACCGCCTGCGACGCGGTGGCCAACGGCATCGTGTCCGCGCTGCAGCTCCTCGGCGACGAAGCGACCAAGCCGCTGGTCGTCCGGCTGGACGGGAACAACGTCGAGGAGGGCCGGCGGATCCTCGCCGAGGCCAACCACCCGCTGGTCACCCTGGTCGACACGATGGACGGCGCCGCGCGCCGGGCCGCCGAGCTCGCCGCCTGAGCAAGGACCCCCTTCCTCCCCACCCCTCGCAGGCTCGGGGCGGGCCCCTGGAAGGGGGCCGGCCCTCCACTCCTGAGACAGGACACCAACAGAGATGTCGATCTTCCTCAACGAGAACAGCAAGGTCATCGTCCAGGGCATGACCGGCTCCGAGGGGCGCAAGCACACCCAGCGCATGCTGGCCTCGGGCACGTCGATCGTCGGCGGGGTGAACCCCAAGAAGGCCGGCCAGAGCGTCGACTTCGACGGCGGCGCCAGCGTGCCGGTGTACGGCTCGGTCGCCGAGGCGATGAAGGAGACCGGCGCCGACGTCAGCGTCATCTTCGTGCCGCCGGCCGGTGCGAAGGCCGCCGTCATCGAGGCCGTCGACGCCCAGATCGGGCTCGCCGTCGTCATCACCGAGGGCATCCCGGTGCACGACTCGACCTACTTCTGGGCGCACGCCCAGGGCGGTTCCACCCGGATCGTCGGGCCCAACTGCCCCGGCCTGATCAGCCCCGGGCGGTCGAACGCCGGCATCATCCCGGCCAACATCACCAAGCAGGGCAAGATCGGGCTGGTCAGCAAGTCCGGCACGCTGACCTACCAGATGATGTACGAGCTCCGTGACATCGGGTTCTCCACCTGCGTCGGCATCGGCGGCGACCCGGTCATCGGCACCACGCACATCGACTGCCTGCAGGCCTTCCAGGACGACCCGGAGACCGAGGCCATCGTGATGATCGGTGAGATCGGTGGGGACGCCGAGGAGCGGGCCGCCGACTTCATCAAGGCCAACGTCACCAAGCCGGTCGTCGGCTACGTCGCCGGCTTCACCGCGCCCGAGGGCAAGACCATGGGCCACGCCGGGGCGATCGTGTCCGGCTCGGCCGGCACCGCGCAGGCCAAGAAGGAGGCCCTCGAGGCCGCCGGCGTCCGCGTGGGCAAGACGCCGTCGGAGACCGCGCGCCTGATGCGCGAGATCGTCGGCTGACGCCGGCCCGTGCCGTCGTCGGCTGACGCTGCCGTGAGCATCGCAGGGAGCGCCAGCGACCGAGGAGTGGAGCGGGGGCGGAAGCCGACCCCTGCCATCGTCGGCTGACGGAGCGACCCGCCACGCCGGTGACGACCGGTACACCGCTGCCCGGTGACCTCACCCGAGGTCGCCGGGCAGCGGTGTCTCCAGGGGGACTCGATACCGTCACGGACGGCGACGCTCGGGCGTGCCGCATTGCCGCCCGTCTCGACCGCTGATCAGGATTGCGTTCAGTGATCACGCAACTACCGAGGAGTGCCCCGCGATGACCAGCCAGCCGCCGCCACCCCCGGGCGGTCACGGGGAGCCGGGCCACGACCAGCAGACCGGGCAGCCGCAGTACGGCCAGCAGACCGGGCAGCCGCAGTACGGCCAGCAGCCGGGGCAGTCCTCGCCGTACGGACAGCAGGCCGGTCAGCCTCAGTCCGGGCAGCAGCCTCCGCAGTACGGGCAGTCCTCGCCGTACGGGCAGCAGCCGCAGCACGGGCAGCCCTCGCAGTACGGGCAGCAGCCGCAGCACGGGCAGCCCTCGCAGTACGGGCAGCAGCCCGGGTACGCCGGGCAGCAGCCTCCGGGGTACGGCCAGCAGCCGCAGTACGGCGGCCAGCCGGGGCAGCCCTACGGCCAGCCCCCGCAGCAGCCCTACGGGCAGCCGGGCTACCCGCCGGGGTACGGGCAGCCGGGGTACGGCCAGCCGCCCTACGGCCAGAGCCCCTACGGTCAGCAGCCGTACGGCCAGGGTCCCTACGGCCGCCCGGCCAGCACCGCGGGCGGTGCCGGCTTCGACCTCAAGCGGCTGAAGACGGGCGACTACGTCGTCGCGGGCGGCGCCCTGCTGTTCCTCGTGCTCTCCTTCTTCCCCTGGTACCAGTTCGACGACGCCTTCTTTGGCACCGACTTCAGCTTCAGCGGCTGGGCGTCCGGCCAGGTGAAGACGGCGTTCTTCTTCTTCCTGCTGGCGGGGGTCTGGGCCGTCCTGCCGGCGCTGGTCCCGCTGCGGCTGGGTTTCCCGCGGTCCTTCGTCACCGTGGGGCTCGCGGCCGTGGGCGTGCTGTTCGCCCTCCTGGGCTGGCTGGACTCCTTCAGCGAGGGCTTCTCGTTCTCGGTCTGGGCGCTGCTCGGCTTCCTCGTCGCCCTGGCGATCCTCGCCTTCGCCGTCCTCTCCCTGCTGCCGGAGCTGAAGAACCGCCCCACGCTGTCGGGTGGGCCGGCCGCCGCAGGCCAGTGGGCCAACCGGCCGGGGCCGCAGTTCGGTGCTCCCGGCGGGCAGCAGCAGCCCTACGGTCAGCAGCAGGCCTACGGTCAGCAGCCGTACGGCCAGCCGGGCCCCGGTCAGTCCTACGGCCACCAGGCTCCCGGCCACCAGGCTCCCGGCCACCAGGCTCCCGGGCAGTCCTACGGCCACCAGGCTCCCGGGCAACCCGGTACAGCGCAGCCGCCGTCCGCGCCGGGTGCCGGGACGGCTCCGGGCACGGACCCCGGGGCCGGCGAGGGCGGGTCCACCGCCTCCGGGTCCGGGCAGCCCCCGGGCAACGCCTGACGAGCACGAACCGACTCCGACGACGGGGGCCGGCGGCCACGGGCCGCCGGCCCCCGTCGGCTTTGTGCGGACCGTTGGGCGCGGATCCCGGCGATCGTGGTCCGGCCTTGGGACAGTGGAGGGGTGGTCTCCCTGCTCGCACGACTGACCCTCCCCGGGCAGCGGGAGTCCGCCGCCCGTGGGCCCCGGACCGGTCCCGTGCTGGCGGTGGTGGCCGCCACGGCGGTCTCGGTCCTCGGGCTCCTGGGACTCGGGCTGGCGGTCGTCGTCGTGCAGACCCTCGACCCGGCCGGCGGCCTGCCGGTCGCGGGGTCCGCCCGGCTGGCCGGCCGGCTGTGGCTGCTGGCCCACGGAGGCGGCCTCACCCTCGGGTCCGGCCCGCTGGTGCTGGCCCCGCTGCTGCTGACCCTCGCCGTCGCGTGGGGGCTGTCGCGCGCCGGCCGCGGCGTCGTCCGGGCCTGCGACGTCCGGGAGATCCGGGACGTCGGCGCGGTCCTGGGCACGCTGGTCGCCACGCACGTCCTGGTGGCGTTGCTCGTGGGGCTCGCCGTCGACGAACCGGGAGCCGACGTCGACCTGCTGCGCTGTCTCCTCGGCAGCGCGGTGCTGGCCGGAGTGGCCGCCGGCTGGGGCACGGTGCGCGAGTCCGGCGTCCTCGACGCGGTGCTGGACCGGCTGCCCGCACCGGTGCGGCCGGTGCTGCGCGCGGTGCTCGCCGGGTTCCTGGCCGCGCTGGCCCTGGGCCTGGCGGTGGTGGCGGTGGCGCTGGCGTCGGACACCCGGGGGTACGCCGCGCTGTCCGGGGCGCTGGGCGGTTCCGGCGCCGGGACGGTCGGGTTGCTGGCGCTCGGCGTCCTCCTGCTGCCGAACGCGGCCGCCGCCGCGATCGGGCTGGCCGCCGGGCCGGGCTTCGTCGTCGGCACGGGCACGCTCGTGTCGGTGCACGGCGTCACGCTGGGCGCGGTGCCGGCGCTGCCGCTGCTCGCGGCGCTGCCCGACACCCAGGCCGTCCCGCTCGTCGCGTTCGCGTCCCAGGCGGTGCCCGCGCTGGCCGGGCTGGTCGCCGGGGTCGCCCTCGGTCGCCGGCTGGACGACGGGGACGGCGGCTCGGTGACCGCCGGGCTGTGGGGCGTGCTCACCGGCGTCCTCCTGGGCCTGGCCTGCGGACTGTTCGCCTGGGTGGCCGGCGGGTCGCTCGGCGACGGTGCGCTGGCCGAGGTGGGCGCGCCCGGCGTCGCCACGGGGCTCGCCGTCGCCGCCCAGGCGGGGATCGCGGCCGCTGTCGGCGCCGCGATCGCCCGCTGGCGCTCGCTCGGCTGACCCCTCCGGCCCCCCGTCGAACGGGCCGTCGGCGGTCCCCGGCTAGGGTCGCTGGCGTGCCCGCTCCCGAGCCGTTCCCGCGGGCGCGGGTGGTCGTCCTGCTGTCCGGGACCGGCTCGCTGTGCGCGGCCCTGCTGGACGCCGCCGACGACCCCGGGTACCCCGCGACCGTCGTCGCCGTCGGCGGGGACCGCGACGCGGCCGGGCTCGAGCACGCCCGCCGCCGCGGGATCCCGACTTTCGTCTGCGCCCTGCGCGACCACCCCGACCGCGCCGCGTGGGACCGCGCCCTGGCCGGCGCCATCGCCGAGCACCGGCCGGACCTGGTGGTCTCCGCCGGGTTCATGAAGATCGTCGGCCCGGCGGTGCTGGACGCCTTCGGTGGCCGGCTCGTCAACACCCACCCCGCGCTGCTCCCTGCCTTCCCCGGGGCGCACGCCGTACGGGACGCGCTGGCCGCAGGGGTGGAGGTCACCGGCAGCACCGTGCACCTGGTCGACGCCGGCGTCGACACCGGCCCTGTGCTCGCCCAGCGCGAGGTGCCCGTCCTCGACGGGGACGACGAGGCCCGGCTGCACGAACGGATCAAGGCCGTGGAGCGCGAGCTCCTGGTGGACACGGTGGCGCGACTCGTCACCCAGCACACGGAGGACCCCCGATGAGCGACCGCACCCCGATCCGCCGCGCGCTGCTCGGCGTCTACGACAAGACCGGGATCGAGGAGCTGGCCCGCGGACTGGCCGACGCAGGCGTGGAGCTGGTGAGCACCGGCGCCACCGCCCGGCGGATCGCCGACGCCGGCGTGCCGGTCACCCCCGTCGAGCAGGTCACCGGCTTCCCCGAGTGCCTCGACGGGCGGGTGAAGACCCTGCACCCCGCCGTCCACGCCGGCATCCTGGCCGACCGCCGCAAGCCCGAGCACGTGCAGCAGCTCGACGACCTCGACGTGGCGCCGTTCGACCTCGTCGTGGTCAACCTCTACCCGTTCACCGAGACGGTGCTCTCCGGCGCCACCCCCGACGAGTGCGTCGAGCAGATCGACATCGGCGGCCCGGCGATGGTGCGCGCGGCGGCCAAGAACCACCCGTCGGTCGCCGTCGTCGTCGACCCGGCCCGCTACGGCGACGTCCTGGCCGCCGTCGCCGCCGGGGGCTTCACCCTGCCCGAGCGACAGCGGCTCGCCGTGGCCGCGTTCCGGCACACCGCCACCTACGACATCGCCGTCGCGTCCTGGCTCGGCAACGTGGTGGCGCCCGACGACGAGTCCGGCTTCCCGGCGTGGGTCGGCGCGAGCTGGCAGCGCGCCGACGTGCTGCGCTACGGCGAGAACCCGCACCAGCGGGCCGCGCTCTACCGCGGGGGGCAGCCGGGGCTGGCGCACGCCGAGCAGCTGCACGGCAAGGAGATGTCCTACAACAACTACGTCGACACCGACGCCGCGGTGCGGGCCGCCGCCGACCACGCCGACCCCTGCGTGGCGATCATCAAGCACGCCAACCCCTGCGGCATCGCCGTCGGCACCGACATCGCCTCGGCCCACCGCAAGGCGCACGCCTGCGACCCGGTGTCCGCCTTCGGCGGCGTCATCGCGGCCAACCGCGAGGTCGACCTGGCGATGGCCGAGCAGGTCGCCGGCGTCTTCACCGAGGTGGTGGCCGCGCCGTCGTTCACCGACGACGCCCTGCAGGTGCTCACCACCAAGAAGAACATCCGGCTGCTGCGGCTGCCCGAGGCCAGCGTCTCCGCGACCGAGCTGCGGCCGATCAGCGGCGGGCTGCTGCTGCAGACCGTCGACCGCATCGACGCCCCCGGCGACGACCCCACGACCTGGACGCTGGCGACCGGGGAGCCGCTGGACGCCGCCGGCCTCGACGACCTGGTGTTCGCCTGGCGCAGCGTGCGTGCGGTGCGCAGCAACGCGATCCTCCTGGCCCACGACAAGGCGACCGTCGGCGTGGGGATGGGTCAGGTGAACCGGGTGGACGCCGCCCGGCTGGCCGTCGCACGGGCGGGGGAGCGGGCCGCGGGCTCGGTCGCCGCCTCCGACGCGTTCTTCCCGTTCGCCGACGGGCTGCAGGTGCTGCTCGACGCCGGGGTGCGCGCGGTCGTCCAGCCGGGCGGGTCGGTGCGCGACGAGGAGGTCATCGCCGCCGCGGCAGCCGCGGGCGTGCCGCTGTACCTGACGGGCACCCGCCACTTCGCCCACTGAGAAAGGACCCCGTGCCCCCCACACCTCGCAACGGCGCGGGTCCCCACACGGGGCCGAAGCCGCACGTCCGTCCACCGGAGCCGGGCGCGGAGGTCGAGGGCGCCGACCTCGCCCGGGTCGACTGGTGGGGGGCGCAGCTCGACAACGTGACCTTCACCCGCTGCCGGTTCGACGACGCCGGGCTGGAGGAGCTGGTCACCCGCCGCTGCGTGTTCGACTCCTGCGTGCTGACCGGCGTCCGGATGGGCGGCTCCCGGCACCAGGGGACGGCGTTCCTGTCCTGCCGGTTCGACCGCGCGCGGCTGTTCGACGTCGTCTGGGAGGGCTGCAAGCTCACCGGCTCCCAGTTCCCGGGTGCGCAGCTGCGGCCGATGACCTCGACCGACTGCGACTGGTCGTGGACGTCGCTGCGCGGGGTCGACCTCTCCGGCCTGGACCTGTCCGGTCAGCGGTTCCGGGAGGCCGACCTGACCGACGCCGACCTGCGGGAGAGCGACCTCACCGACGCCGACCTCGACCGCGCCCGGCTGCAGGGCGCCAAGCTGCGCGGTGCCGACCTGCGCGGCGCGTCGACCGACGCGGTCCACTGGCGGGCGCTCGACCTCACCGGCGTGCGGGTGGACCTGGTCCAGGCGGTGCAGTTCGCCCGCGCCCACGGCGCCCTCGTCGCGGACTGACGGGGGAGCAGCACCGGGTGTGCACGCACCGTGGTGTCGCGAGCCGGGACGCCACGGTGCGTGCACGGACAGTGCTGTGGCCAGGCCTCAGTCGCGGGGGCCGTGGGTCCCGTACTTCGGGCCGGTGAACATCGCCTTGAGGGCGCCGAGCAGGCCCAGCACCGGGACGGCGACGGCGAACCAGAACCCCGTGTCGATCTCGGCGACGTCCCAGCCGATGCCTGCCAGGGGCACCACCACGCCCGCCGCGGCCACCAGGCTGACCAGCAGCGCGAGGACCCCGAGGAACCGGTGCGTGCGCGCCGGCACCACCATGAGCAGGCCCAGGACGAACAGCACCCCGCCGCCGAGGATCACGGCCATGGGCTGCCAGAACCCGGTCTCGAACAGCCGCCCGAAGCCCTGCCCCACGTCGTCGAAGCCGCGGCGGACCAGGTCGAGCCCGGTCAGGTCGCTGCCGGGCAGCCAGCGCAGGAGCAGGCTCACCGCGGCGGCGATGCCCGCCAGGATGAGCAGCAGGCTGGCGAAGGTGTCGGGACGCCGGACGGTCACCGGCCTGGTCGAGTACTCCGGCGCGGTGTAGGACGTCGCCCCGGCGGTCCCGGCCGGCCCGGCGTCGGTCTGCGGGCCGCCCATCGGCACGAGCCCCGGACTGGTCTGCTCCCGCCAGTCACCGCTGCCGCGCTGCGTGCCGGCCGGGGACTGGTCGCGCTCGGTCATCTGCTCTCCTCGCGGATCGGCAGGCGGGGAAGGCGCCCGCTGTCCTGCGAGGGTAGGGCCGCGGTCGGTCGCGTGGAGGGCTCTCGGGCAGACTGTCGGCCGTGCCCGCGACGATCCTCGACGGCAAGGCCACCGCAGCAGCCATCCGGGCGGAGCTGACCGGACGCGTCGCCGCCCTCACCGCCGCCGGCCACCGGCCCGGCCTCGGCACGCTGCTCGTCGGTGACGACCCCGGCAGCCGCTGGTACGTCGACGCCAAGCACTCCGACTGCGCCCAGGTCGGCATCGCCAGCATCCAGCGCGAGCTGCCCGCCACGGCCACGCTCGAGGATGTCCTCGCCGTCGTCGAGGAGCTCAACGCCGACCCCGCGTGCACCGGCTACATCGTCCAGCTGCCGCTGCCGAAGGGGATCGAGGAGAGCGTCGTCCTCGAGCGCATGGACCCGGCCAAGGACGCCGACGGCCTGCACCCGGTCAACCTCGGCCGGCTGGTCCTCAACGTGCCCGGCCCGCTGCCGTGCACCCCGGTGGGCATCGTCGAGCTGCTGCGCCGGTACGGCGTCCCGATCGCCGGCGCCGAGGTCGTGGTCGTCGGCCGGGGGATCACCGTCGGCCGGCCGCTGGGGCTGCTGCTGACCCGGCGCACGGAGAACGCGACGGTCACCCTCTGCCACACCGGCACCCGGGACCTGGCCGCCCACCTGCGGCGGGCCGACATCGTCGTCGCCGCCGCGGGCGTCCCCGGGCTGGTCACCGCGGACGTCGTCAAGCCCGGGGCCGCGGTCCTCGACGTGGGCGTCAGCCGGGTGGACGGCAAGATCGCCGGGGACGTCGCCAAGGACGTCGTCGACGTCGCCGGGTTCGTCGCCCCCAACCCCGGCGGGGTCGGCCCGATGACCCGCGCGATGCTGCTGCAGAACGTCGTCCTCGCCGCCGAGCAGGCCGCGGCCGAGGAGATGCTGACCTCCTGATGACCCGCCCGCCGCTGTACACCCGCCGGCCGTTCCTGGCCGGTCTGCTCCGGCAGCTGCCGTTGCTCGCGGTGCTGGTCGGGGTGGCGGTGGGCCTGCTCATGGTGACCTTCGAGCACTGGCGGCGCGGCCTGGTCGTCGTCGGCCTGGTCCTCGTCGGCGGCGGGGTGCTCCGGTTGCTGCTGCCGCTGCGGCGGGTGGGCTTCCTCGCCGTCCGCAGCCGGCCGGTGGACGTCGTCCTGCTCGTGGGGGTCGGGGTCACGCTGACCGCCTTCGCCCTCGCCATCCCCGGCAGTTGAGAGAGGGCCCTGTCGGGGTCGCGCGACCCGCTCAGGCGGTGGTGCGCGCTCAGCGATAGGTTGGCCGCCATGGCAGAGCAGCCCAGGAACGGCAAGGTGACCGTCGTCGGTGCCGGGTTCTACGGCTCGACCACCGCCCTCCGCCTCGCGGAGTACGACCTGTTCGAGACGGTCGTGCTCACCGACATCGTGGAGGGCAAGCCCGAGGGCATCGCCCTCGACATGAACCAGTCCCGGCCGATCGAGGGCTTCGAGACGAAGGTCGTCGGTGTCGGCGGCGGTTCGTACGAGGGCACCGAGGGCTCGGACGTCGTCGTCATCACCGCGGGGCTGCCCCGCAAGCCCGGCATGAGCCGGATGGACCTGATCGAGACCAACGCCAAGATCGTGCGGCAGGTCGCCGAGAACATCGCGCAGACCTCGCCGGACGCCGTGGTCATCGTCGTCTCCAACCCGCTGGACGAGATGACCGCACTGGCGCAGCTGGCCACCGGCTTCCCGAAGAACCGGGTGATGGGCCAGGCCGGCATGCTCGACACCGCCCGGTTCACCAACAACGTCGCGGAGGAGCTCGGCGTCCCGGTGGCCTCGGTGCGCACCCTGACCCTCGGCTCGCACGGCGACACGATGGTGCCGGTGCCCTCGCGCTGCACCGTCGACGGCAAGCCGCTGGCCGACGTCCTGCCGGCCGATCGCATCGAGCACCTCGTCGACCGCACCCGCAACGGCGGCGCGGAGGTCGTGGCCCTGCTCAAGACGGGGTCGGCGTACTACGCGCCGTCGGCCGCGGCGGCACGCATGGCCCGCGCGGTCATGGAGGACTCCGGCGCGGTCATGCCCGTCTGCGCCTGGGTGGAGGGCGAGTACGGCATCTCCGGGGTGTACCTGGGTGTCGAGGCCGAGATCGGGCGCGAGGGCGTCCGGCGCGTGGTCGAGGGTGACCTGACCGAGAGCGAACTGGCCGGGCTGCGCGAGGCGGCCGAGGCCGTGCGCGCCAAGCAGGCCGACGTAGCCGACCTCTGAAGAAGGACCCCGCTGCCCCCCGCCGCTCGCACGCGCGCGGCGGGACCCTGCAGCGGGGCCACACGAGCACAAGGAGAACCTGTGGCGAAGATCAAGGTCGAGGGGACGATCGTCGAGCTCGACGGCGACGAGATGACCCGGATCATCTGGCAGTTCATCAAGGACCAGCTGATCCTCCCGTACCTCGACGTGGACCTCGAGTACTACGACCTCGGCATCGAGAAGCGCGACGAGACCGACGACCAGATCACCGTCGACGCGGCCAACGCGATCAAGAAGCACGGTGTCGGCGTCAAGTGCGCGACGATCACGCCCGACGAGGCGCGGGTCGAGGAGTTCGGGCTCAAGCGGATGTACCGCTCGCCCAACGGCACCATCCGCAACATCCTCGGCGGCGTCATCTTCCGTGAGCCGATCATCATGCAGAACGTGCCGCGGCTGGTGCCGGGCTGGACCAAGCCGATCGTCGTCGGCCGTCACGCCTTCGGTGACCAGTACCGCGCCACCGACTTCCGCTTCCCCGGCGAGGGCACGCTGACCCTCACCTTCACGCCGAAGGACGGCTCCGCGCCCATCGAGCACGAGGTCTTCCAGTCGCCCGGTGGTGGCGTCGCGATGGCGATGTACAACCTCGACGAGTCGATCCGCGACTTCGCCCGGGCCTCGATGAACTACGGCCTGCAGCGTGGCTACCCGGTCTACCTGTCGACCAAGAACACGATCCTCAAGGCCTACGACGGCCGGTTCAAGGACCTGTTCCAGGAGGTCTTCGAGACCGAGTTCAAGGACCAGTTCGAGCAGGCCGGCATCACCTACGAGCACCGGCTCATCGACGACATGGTCGCCGCCTCCCTGAAGTGGGAGGGCGGCTACGTCTGGGCCTGCAAGAACTACGACGGTGACGTCCAGTCCGACACCGTGGCCCAGGGCTTCGGGTCGCTGGGCCTGATGACCTCGGTGCTGATGAGCCCCGACGGCCGCACCGTCGAGGCCGAGGCCGCCCACGGCACGGTGACCCGGCACTTCCGCCAGCACCAGCAGGGCAAGGAGACCTCGACCAACCCGATCGCGTCGATCTTCGCCTGGACCCGGGGCCTGGCCCACCGCGGCAAGCTCGACGGCACCCCCGAGGTGACCCGCTTCGCCGAGACGCTGGAGAAGGTCTGCATCGACACCGTCGAGGGCGGTCAGATGACCAAGGACCTCGCGCTGCTGATCAGCAAGGACCAGCCGTGGCTGACCACCCAGGACTTCCTGGCGGCCATCGACGGCAACCTGAAGAAGGCCATGGCGTCGTAGGACGGCTCATCCGCGTCGGCCCCCTCACCCACCGGGTGAGGGGGCCGACGTGCGTTCCGGGGAGCGGTCAGGCGCCGAACAGCTGGGTCCACCACGGGCCACCGGGCCCCTCGGCCACGCCGACCCCGAGCTTGGTCAGGTCGCAGTCGAGGATGTTCGCCCGGTGCCCGGCGCTGTCCATCCAGGCCTCCATCACCGCGGCGGCGTCCGGCTGGCCGAAGGCGATGTTCTCCGCCCGCGCGTAGCCGACCCCGGCCTGCTCGGCCCGGTCGAACGGCGAGAGCCCCTCGGGGGTGTCGTGCGCGAAGTAGTCGCGGTCGCGCATGTCGGCGCTGTGCCCCCGCGCGACGGCGGCGAGGGCGGCGTCGGCCACCAGGGGCGCGCAGCCGGCGCCGGCGCGGGCCTCGTTCACCAGCGCCAGCACCTGGCCCTCGGTGCTGGGGTCGGCGGGGGCCGCGGCCGCGGGGGCCGCCGTGCGCTCGGCGGCGGCCGGCTCGTCTGCGGCCTCCTCGGCGGCGGTCGGCTCGTCGGCGGCCTCCTCGGCCGGCTCATCGGGGGACGACGCGGCCGGCTCGTCGGCGGTCGCGTCCGGCGCGTCCGCCTCGGCCGCGGGCTCCTCCGTCGCCGGGGTGGTCGAGGCCGCAGCAGGGGACTCCGCCGGTGTCGACGGTGGGGGCGCGGCGGGGTCGCCGTCGACGCCCATCTGCACCGTGGCGCCGCCGGAGATGGCGTCGTCGGAGGAGGTCGGGTCGTCGGAGGTCGTCGTCCCGTACGACGAGGACGACCCGTCCAGCGCCACCTGGTCCGAGGCGGTGGTCACCACGCGGGAGACCATCGGGACGGCGAGGGCGACACCGGCCACCACGGCGACGACGGCCAGCACCGGGAGGACCCGGCGGAACAGGCGGCCCATCCTCGCGGCGATGCGGGAAGACAGCGGGGGACCCGCTGGTACGTGGTGCACGAGGTAACCCTCACGAGTTGCTAGATCACGAAATGTAACTTCAGTGAGAGTAGCCGGGCGCGGAGCGTGATCGGCAGCGGACTGTGAGCGAGATCACGCCGAGTTCGACTTCACCCCTCCCGAGCGGTGTCCTCCGCGGCCGGGGCGGGCAGCATGGAGACCGTCATGCCCACAGCAGATCGAGGAGCGCGCCGCCGGTGAGCGACGTCTGGCTCAACATCGTCATGGTCGTCGTCTTCGTCCTGATCGGCGGGGCCTTCTCCGGAGCGGAGATCGCGCTGGTGAGCCTGCGCGAGTCCCAGGTGCGGGCGATGGCCGAGAGCGGCGGACGGCGCGGCAAGGCCGTGGCCCGGCTGCTGAGCGACCCCAACCGCTTCCTGGCGGCGGTGCAGGTCGGCGTGACCCTCGCCGGCTTCTTCTCGGCGGCCTTCGGTGCGAGCACGCTCTCCGAGCCGCTCGCCGACTGGCTCGTGAGGCTCGGTATGGGGGAGGGTCTTGCCGGCACCCTGGCCCTCGTCCTGGTCACCATCGCGATCAGCTACCTCTCCCTGGTGGTCGGCGAGCTGACCCCGAAGCGGCTGGCGCTGCAGCGGGCCGAGGGCTTCTCGCTGATCGTCGCCGCGCCGCTGAACGCGATCGCCAAGCTGTTCCGCCCGGTCATCTGGCTGCTGTCGAAGTCGACCAACGTGCTGGTGCGGCTGCTCGGCGGGGACCCCAAGGCCAGCGGTGAGGCGATCAGCCAGGAGGAGCTTCGCGACCTGGTCAGCGCGCACGAGTCGCTGAGCACCGACGAGCGGCGGCTCATCAACGAGGTCTTCCGGGCCGGGGACCGCGAGGTGCGCGAGGTCATGACCCCCCGCACGGAGGTGGACTTCCTCGAGGCGTCGATGACCGCCAGCCGCGCGGCCAAGCAGGTGCACGACTCCAGCCACTCCCGCTACCCCGTCGTCGGCCGGGACGAGGACGACGTCGTCGGGTTCGTGCACGTGCGCGACCTGTTCCTGCCCAACCACCCCGCGGGCCGCGCGGCGACCGTCGGCGACCTGGTCCGCGAGGTCAAGCGCCTGCCGGGCACCGCCGGCGTCCTCACCGCGCTGTCGGAGATGCGGCGGGAGAACCACCACCTGGCCATCGTCGTCGACGAGTACGGCGGCACCGACGGCATCGTCACCCTCGAGGACCTCATCGAGGAGGTCATCGGGGAGATCTACGACGAGTACGACGAGGACGTCACCGACGACGGCGGCGAGGTGCCCGGCGGACCGCACGAGGTCGACGGCCTGCTCAACCTCGACGACTTCCGCGAGGCGACCGGCCTGCAGCTGCCCGAGGGGCCCTACGAGACGGTCGCCGGCTACGTGCTGGCCGTGCTCGGCAAGCTGCCCGAGCCCGGGAACTCCGTGACGGTCGAGGGCCGCACGCTCACCGTGCTCGAGCTCGACGGACGGCGGATCGCCCGCATCTCGGTGAGCCGGGCCCCCGAGCCGGAGATCGACCCGGCGACGGTGCACACCGGCACCATCGGGACCTAGCTCGCGGCCCCGCTGCAGGGGGCCGCGGGGCCCTTCTCTCAGGCGCGGCTGCGGGCGGTGTCCCAGGCGTCGCGGACGATGCCGGCCAGGTCGGTGTGGCGCGGCGTCCAGCCGAGGTCGGCCCGGATCCGGTCGCTGGAGGCCACCAGCTGGGCGGGGTCGCCCGAGCGACGCTCGCCCACGACCACCGGCACCGGGTGCCCGGTGACCTCGCGGACGGCGTCGACGACCTGCTGCACCGAGAAGCCGGTGCCGTTGCCCAGGTTGTAGATGCGGTGCTCGCCCGGCTGCGGGGCGGTCAGCGCGAGCAGGTGCGCGTCGGCCAGGTCGGCGACGTGGATGTAGTCGCGGATGCAGGTGCCGTCCGGCGTCGGGTAGTCCTCGCCGTAGACGGTCATGCTCTCCCGGGTGCCGGCCGCGACCTGCAGCGCGATGGGGATGAGGTGGGTCTCGGTGGTGTGCCGCTCCCCGAGGCCGTAGGCGGCGCCGGCCACGTTGAAGTAGCGCAGGCTCACCGCGGCGAAGTCGTACGCGGTCGCGTACGAGGTGAGCATCGTGTCGACGGCGAGCTTCGAGGCGCCGTAGGTGTTGGTCGGCCGGGTGGGGGCGTCCTCGCGGATGGGCACCTGCTCGGGCTCGCCGTAGGTGGCCGCGGTGGAGGAGAAGACGATCCGCCGGCAGTCCACCGCGCGCATCGCCTCGAGCAGCGCCAGCGTGCCCGCGACGTTGGTGTCCCAGTAGATCTCCGGCCGGACCTGCGACTCACCGACGAGGCTCTTGGCGGCGAAGTGCAGCACCCCCTCGGGGCGGACGTCGGCCAGCACCGGGCCCGACTCGTGCAGCGAGGCCCGCACCAGCCCCGCGCCCTCCGGGACGGCGTCGGCGTGCCCGGTGGACAGGTCGTCGAGCACCGTGACCTCGTGGCCCGCCGCGAGCAGGGCGGCCGTGACTACGCTGCCGATGTAGCCGGCCCCGCCGGCGACGAGTACGCGCATGCGCCCACCCTAGAGATCCGCGCCCCGCGCGGACGGCGCGGTCAGGAGGCAGAGCCAGTGGTCAGCGCACGACCGGCGGTGCAGCAGCTGCCCGCCTACAAGCCGGGGCGCAACCCCGCCGACCTGGCCCGGGAGATCGGGGTCCCGCAGGCGGTCAAGCTGGCCAGCAACGAGGTCGCCTTCCCGCCGCTGCCCGCCGTCGTCGAGGCGCTGGCCGCCACCGCCGCCGAGAGCAACCGCTACCCCGACAACGGCGCCGTCGTCCTCACCGCCGCGCTGGCCGAGCGGTACGACGTCGACCCCGTGCAGGTCGTGACCGGCTGCGGCGCGGTCATGCTCTGCCAGCAGCTGGCGCAGTCGTTCAACGACCCCGGCACGAGCATCGCCTTCGCCTGGCGGTCGTTCGAGATGTACCCGCTCCTGGCCCAGGTGGCCGGGGCCCGGTCCATCCAGGTCCCGCTGGCGCCCGGCCGCCCCGGCGGGCCGGCCGACACCCACGACCTCGAGGCGCTGGCCGCGGCCGTGGACGAGACCACGCGGGTGGTCTTCGTCTGCAACCCGAACAACCCCACCGGGACGGCGGTGCGTCGGCCTGAGCTCGAGCGGTTCCTGGACGCTGTCCCGGCCGACACGCTCGTCGTCCTGGACGAGGCCTACCGCGAGTTCGTCACCGACCCCGACGTCCCCGACGGGCTCGAGCTGATGCGCGGCCGCCCCAACGTCGCGGTGCTGCGGACCTTCTCCAAGGCGTGGGGGCTGGCCGGCCTGCGCGTGGGTTACCTCGTCGCCGAGGACCCGGCGGTGGCCGAGTCGGTGCGCAAGACCCACGTCCCCTTCAGCGTCAACATGCTCGCCCAGGCCGCCGCGGTCGCCGCCCTGGCCAGCGAGGACGAGGTGCGCCGGCGCTGCGCGGCGGTCACCGGGGAGCGGCAACGGCTGACCGAGGCCCTCCGCGAGCGCGGGTTCGACGTCGCCGACAGCCAGGCCAACTTCGTGTGGCTGCCGGTGGGGGAGGACGCCGCGGGGCTGGCCGCCGCCCTCGAGTCGCGGGCGGTCATCACCCGGCCGTTCGCCGGCGAGGGGATCCGGGTCACCGTGGGCACGCCCGAGGAGGACGACGTCTTCCTGGCCGCGCTCGACGAGGTGCGTTCGGCCACACCGGCCGCGTGACCCGCCGACCGTGACGAGGACGTTCGGGACGCGCAGCGCACGGGCCCAGGATCGGCTGGTTTGATGGCCGACGTGCCTCTTCCCCGTGTGCTCTCCGGCATCCAGCCGACGGCGGGCTCCTTCCACCTCGGCAACCACCTGGGTGCGCTGCGGCAGTGGGTCCAGCTGCAGGAGACCACGGAGGCCTTCTACTGCGTGGTCGACCTGCACGCGATCACCGTCCCGCAGGACCCCGCGGAGCTGCGGCGCAACACCCTCGTGTCGGCGGCGCAGCTGCTGGCCCTCGGCGTCGACCCGGCGCGCAGCACGCTGTTCGCCCAGAGCCACGTGCCCGAGCACCTGCAGCTGTCCTGGGTCCTGGAGTGCCTCACCGGCTTCGGCGAGGCCAGCCGGATGACCCAGTTCAAGGACAAGAGCCAGCGGGAGGGCACCGCCGGGACGACGGTCGGCCTGTTCACCTACCCGGTGCTGATGGCCGCGGACATCCTCGTCTACCGGGCCGACCAGGTGCCCGTCGGTGAGGACCAGCGCCAGCACCTCGAGCTGACCCGCGACCTGGCCTCCCGGTTCAACGGCCGCTTCGGCGACACCTTCCCGGTGCCGGACGGCATCATCCCCGAGGGCGCGGCGCGGGTCATGGACCTGCAGTCGCCGGACAAGAAGATGAGCAAGAGCCTGCCGCCGGCCGGCTGCGTCTTCCTGCTCGACGACCCCAAGGTGACGGCGAAGAAGATCCGCTCGGCGGTGACCGACACCGGCCGTGAGGTGGTCGCCGACCCGGTGGAGAAGCCGGGCATCACCAACCTGCTGACCATCCACAGCGCGCTGTCGGGCGCCTCGGTCGCCGAGCTGGAGGAGCGCTTCGCCGGCCGCGGCTACGGCGACTTCAAGAAGGAGCTGGCCGAGGTCGTCGTCGACTTCGTGACGCCGGTGCGCCAGCGGACGCTGGAGCTGCTCGACGACCGGGCCGAGCTGGAGCGGGTCCTCGCCGCGGGCGCGGCACGGGCGCGGGAGGTCGCCGCGCAGACCGTCACCGCGGTGTACGACCGGGTCGGCTTCCTGCCAGCATCAGGAGCGGGCGCGTGAACGACGACACCTTCGTCCCGCGCAGTCGCAGCGTGGTGCCGGAGACCTCCGTCCTCGGCGTCGTCGTCCCGATCCCCGAGCCGTGGTCGCAGCTGTTCGTCGACTGGCGCACCAAGGTGGGGGACCCGCAGGCCAGCCTCGTCCCGCCGCACGTGACGCTGCTGCCGCCCACCGAGGTGGCCACCGCCGACCGCTCGGCCATCACCGCCCACCTGGCCGACGTGGCCCGGGCGCACCCGCCCTTCGACATGCACCTGTCGGGGACGGGCACCTTCGCGCCGGTCTCGCAGGTCGTCTTCGTGGCGGTGGCCCGCGGCATCGGCAACTGCGAGCTGATCGCCAACGACGTGCGCCGCGGCCCGCTGTCCCGGGGCCTGTCCTACCCGTACCACCCGCACGTGACCGTGGCCCACGACGTCCCCCCGGACATGCTGGACCTCGCCTACTGCGGACTGGCCGACCTCTCGGCGCAGTTCCGCGTCACCTCCTTCACCGAGTTCGAGCAGACCCCCGACGGCGCCTGGGCGGTCGCCCGCGAGTACCCCCTCACCGGCCCGCCCCGCTGAAGGACCCCGTCTCCCAGGGCCGTCGAGCGGTCGGCTACGGGTGGGGGCGACCGGGTCGCCCGCCGTGTGCCCGGGCCGCAGACTGGGCCGCGATGACTGCGCCCCGGGCCGAGCCGTCCGCGCCCCCCGGCGACCACCGCCCGACGCTCCGGAGCCGCATCGCCGGCCTGACCGCGGGCTGGGACGCGCTGGTCGCCCGGCTGCGGCGCAGCCAGCCCTGGTTCGACCACCTGGCCCGCGCCGGCGGGCGCTACCGGCGCACGCAGGGCGACCTGATGGCCGCCGGCGTCACCTACTTCGTGTTCCTCGGGCTGGTCCCGGTCCTGCTGCTGGCCGCCTCCGCCATCGGCCTGGTGCTGGCGGGTAACCAGCTGCTCCAGGACGAGCTCTACGCCGCCATCCGCGACACCTTCCCCGGCTCCACCGGCGACCAGATCGTCCGGGAGCTGCGCGCGGCGGTGGGGTCGGCCGGCGTCGTCGGGGTCATCGGGCTGGCCGGCTTCGTCTACGCCGGGCTGCGGGCCATGGACAAGCTGCGGATCGGCATGGAGCGGATCTGGCGGGGACGGGCCGACGAGCCGGAGTTCCTCCGCGACAACCTCCAGGACCTGCTCGCCCTGGTCCTGCTCGGAGCCACCGGCCTGCTCAGCCTGGGCGTCACCGGCGTGGTCACGCAGGCCACCGGCTGGCTGCTCGGCCTCCTCGGCCTGGACGACGCCCCCGGCCTGGGCGTCCTCACGTTCGTCCTCGGCCTGGCCTTGGCGGTCGCCACCGACGTCCTGGTCTTCCTGTGGCTGCTCAAGGTGGTGCCGTCGACGACCCACCCGCTGCGCCGGCTGCTGCCGGGAGCGCTGTTCGGCGCGGCCGGCCTCGAGGTGATGAAACTGCTCGGCAGCCTCTACCTCTCGCTGATCTCCGGCAGCGTGACCGCCTCGGCCTTCGGTGGCGCCGTCGGCATCCTGGTGTGGATCAACCTCGTCTGCCGCTTCGCCTTCTTCACCGCCGCGTGGACCGCGACCCTGCGCCGGGTCCAGGGCGAGGTCCACGTGGTCCGCGAGCGCGCGGACCCGGTGGTGCCGCCGGCCGACCGCTGACCCGCGGCGGGACCACGTGCACCGCGCGGCGCACGCCGACCACCGTCGCGACGACGACCCCGACCGCCGCGGCGGCCAGCGCCGCGGGCACCAGCGGGGAGTCCTCCGTCTCCCCGCGGGCCGCCGGGGTGCCCGGGGCTGCGACGGCGGCCGGGGCCGCGGGCCGGGTGGCCGAGGGCGTGGCCACGACGTCGGCACCGGACTCCACCAGCACGCCGACCCCGTTGGTGCCCGCCGGGACGCCGAAGCCCCAGTCGAGCAGCAGGGCGGCCTGGTCGGCGGCGCGCAGCGGGGTGTTCTCGGTGCCCATGACGCTGACCACGAGCCGGCGCCCCTCCCGCTCGGCGGCGGTGACGAAGGTGTGCCTGGCGGCGTCGGTGAACCCCGTCTTGCCGCCGAGGTTGCCGGGGTAGCGGGTGAGCAGCGGGTTCTGGTTCTGGATCTGGTAGCCCTCGGACCTCCCCTCGACGGCGGGCATCGCGGCCAACTGCGTGGTCAGGATCGCCTCGGTGCGCGGGTCGTCGACCAGCCGGCGGAACACCAGGGCCAGGTCGTAGGGGGAGGAGGTCTGCCCGGCCACGTCCAGCCCGGACGGCGACCCCGCGACCGTGTCGTACGCGCCGATCGCCACCGCGGTCTCGTTCATCGCCTCGACCGTGACCTCGACCCCTCCCGCGGCGCGGGCCAGCGCGTTGGCGGCGTCGTTGCCCGACTGCATGACCAGGGCCTCGAACAGCAGCGAGACCGGGTAGCGCCCACCGGCCACCAGGCCGACCCGGCTGCCCTCCATCGCCTCGTCCTCCTCGGTCCCGACCACGACCTCGTCGGGGTCGAGCAGCGGGACGAGGGTGAGCAGCGTCAGCGTCTTGAGCGTGCTCGCCGGGTAGTAGCGGCCGTGCGGGTCGCGGGCGGCCAGCACCGCGCCGGTGTCCGCGTCGGCCACCAGCCAGCCGGGGGCGACGACGCCGTCGGGCAGCGGGGGAGCGCCGTCGACGGCGACGGTGCCGCGGGTGTCCAGCCCCTCCCCGCCGACGGTGACCCCGGCCGGGCCGCTGCCCTGGGGCGGTCCGCCCGGCAGCGGCGCGGTGGGGGTGGGGGCCAGCGGGTCGGCGGTGGGCCGCGGGTCCTCCGCGAGCGCGGCGCCGGGAGAGAGGGCGATCCCGGCGGCCAGGAAGACGGCCGCGAGCCGGGCTGCCGCCGTCCGCCGTCGCACGAGGGCACGCTAGCCCCGGCGGCTGCCGGCGTCCCCCCGGACCGTCCTGGTGGCGCAGGCCACGCGCCCGGGTCGCCTTCGCAACGATCGCATCTCGGTCTCCTCCGCGGGCTGCGGCGCGGCCGTCGGCCGCGGTTAGCGTGCCCAGGTCGCGCGTTCTACCGCCCCGGCAGCGCCGGTCCGGCGGCGCGCGACCCGGATCCCACCGGGACGGGCCGGTGCACGAGTGCGGCTCGTCCCCCCAGAGAGGAGAGCGTCTTGCGCCGAGCGCGGAGGATGAAGGCCGCGGCGTTGCTGCTGGCCGGCAGCATGGCCCTGGCGGCCTGTGCCAGCGACGAGGAGGGCGGCGGCAGCACCGGCGGGGGTGGCGGCGAGGCCGCCGGCGACCTGCAGATCGGCCTGGCGTTCGACACCGGCGGCGAGGGCGACCGCTCGTTCAACGACGCGGCCGTGGCCGGCGTCGAGCAGGCCATCGAGGAGCACGGCGGCGAGGTCACCAAGCTCAGCCCGAACGCCGACGCGTCCAACCGCGCCGACCTGCTGACCCAGCTGGCCGACCAGGGCTTCAACCCGATCATCGCCGTCGGCTTCGCCTACAGCGACGTCATCGGCGAGGTCGCCGCGCAGTACCCCGACGTGACCTTCGCGCAGGTGGACGGCTCGGTCGCCGACGCCGGCAACCCCGAGAACCTGACCGGCCTGCTGTTCTCCGAGGAGCAGGGCTCCTTCCTCGCCGGTGTCGCGGCGGCGCTGAAGACCGAGACCAACAGCATCGGCTTCGTCGGCGGCGTGGAGACCCCGCTGATCCAGAAGTTCCAGGCCGGCTACGAGGCCGGGGCGCGGGCGGTCAAGCCGGACATCGCCATCAACAGCCAGTACATCTCGCCGGCCGGTGACTTCAGCGGGTTCAACGACCCGGCCCGCGCGCAGATCATCGCCCAGGGCATGTACGACGGCGGCGCCGACATCGTCTACCAGGCGGCGGGCGGCTCCGGCATCGGCGTGTTCCAGGCGGCCGCCGCCTCCGGCGGCCGGGCGATCGGCGTCGACTCCGACCAGTACCAGACGGTCGACGACCCGGCCCTCCAGGCGGTGATCATGACCTCGATGCTCAAGCGCGTCGACGTCGCGGTCGACACGTTCATCGGCGAGTTCGTCGACGGCAACGTCGCCGGGGGCACCGACGAGCGGTACGACCTGGAGTCCGACGGCGTCGGCCTGGCCACCACCGGTGGCTTCATCGACGACATCCAGGGCGACCTGGACACCTACCGCCAGCAGATCATCGACGGCACGATCACGGTCCCGACCACCCCGTGACGACGATCGGCTGACACGCACGACCGGCAGCGGGCCCGGGGGAGCAGGACGCGCCCCCGGGCCCGCTGCCGCGAGCAGGACCCCTGCGCCCCTCCCCCCAGCCCGCCGTGGGCGATCATGCGGCGCCGGGGAACCCGGGCCGGGGGAGCGGTGGCCGCGGTCGATCCCGCGTCACCGATGCAGCAGAGTGGACGTGCCCCGCACACCCGCAGGGGCGCAGCGAGGGGAAGGGCCCACCATGCCTCCAGAACACGGGGCCGCAGGTGTCCCGACGGGGACGCCGGCGGGGGACGGCGACGCCGCGCCGCTGGCCGTCGAGCTGCGCGGCATCACCAAGCGCTTCCCCGGCGTCGTGGCGAACAAGGACATCGAGCTGCGGGTCCGCCGCGGCGAGGTGCACGCCATCGTGGGGGAGAACGGCGCCGGCAAGTCGACGCTGATGAAGACGCTCTACGGCGAGCACCGCCCGGACGAGGGCCAGATCCTCGTCGACGGCCGGCAGGTGCACTTCCGCAGCCCCGCCGACGCGATCGCCGCCGGCATCGGCATGGTCCACCAGCACTTCATGCTGGCCGACAACTTCACCGTCCTGGAGAACATCGTCCTGGGCAGCGAGCCCACCCGCGGCGGCCGGCTGGACCGGGCCGCGGCCCGTCGCCGGATCCGGGAGATCTCCGACGCCTACTCCCTGGGGCTGGACCCCGACGCGCTGGTCGAGGACCTCGGCGTCGGCGACCGGCAGCGGGTCGAGATCGCGAAGGTGCTCTACCGCGACGCGCGCACGCTGATCCTCGACGAGCCCACCGCCGTCCTCGTGCCGCAGGAGGTCGACGAGCTGTTCGGCAACCTCGCCGAGCTCAAGCGGGAGGGCCTCACCGTCATCTTCATCTCGCACAAGCTCGACGAGGTCCGCAAGGTCGCCGACTCGATCACCGTCATCCGGCGCGGCACCACCGTCGGCACCGCCGACCCGAGGACGACGACCAGCCGCCAGCTGGCCGAGATGATGGTCGGCTCCGAGCTGCCCTCCCCGGAGACCCGCACCTCCACCGTCCGGCCCACGCCGGTGCTCGAGCTGCGCGGCGTCACGGTCGCCAGCCCCGCGGGCCGGCCGCTCGTCGACGACGTCGACCTGGTGGTCCGCGAAGGGGAGGTCGTCGGCATCGCCGGCGTCGAGGGCAACGGCCAGGCCGAGCTCGTGGACGCCGTCATGGGGCTGCGCGCGGTCGCAGCCGGCACCGTGGCGCTGGGCGGGGAGGACATCACCGCCTGGAGCACCCGCACCCGCCGGGAGGCCGGGCTGGGCTTCATCCCCGAGGACCGGCACCGGCAGGGGATGCTGCTGGACGCGACGCTGTGGGAGAACCGCATCCTCGGCCACCAGACCCGCCCGCCGGCGGTGAAGGGCCCGTTCATCGACCGCCGGGGCGCCCGCGCCGACACCGAGCGGATCATGCGCGAGTACGACGTCCGCGCCCCGGGGCCGGACACGCTGGCCGTCGCGCTGTCCGGCGGCAACCAGCAGAAGCTCATCGTCGGCCGGGAGATGAGCGCACAGCCCCGCCTGCTGCTGGCCGCGCACCCGACCCGCGGTGTCGACGTCGGCGCCCAGGGGTCCATCTGGAGACTGCTCGAGGACGCCCGCGCCAACGGTCTGGGGATCCTGCTGGTCTCCGCAGACCTCGACGAGCTGATCGGCCTGTCCGACACGCTGCACGTCATGCTCCGCGGCCGGCTGGTCGCGACCCTGGACCCGGCGCACGTCACCCCGGAGGAGCTCGGTGGCCACATGACCGGCGCCCGGACGACGGCGGGTGCGGCATGAGCGCGCTGCGCCGTCTCGGCGCGGCCCTGGTCGCGCCGCTGCTGGCCATCGTCGCGGCGATCGTCATCTCCGGCCTGGTCATGGCCGTCCTGGGGGTCGACCCCTTCCAGGTGTTCGCCGTGATGGTCGACTTCGGTGACACCCCCACCCAGCAGGTCACCGCGATCGTCGTGATCCTCAACCGGGCCATCCCGCTGTTCATCTCCGGGCTGGCGGTCGCGATCGCGTTCCGGATGGGGCTGTTCAACATCGGTGTGGAGGGCCAGTACCGGCTGGCCACGGTCATGGCCGCCGCGGTCGGCGCCGCCGTCGTCCTGCCGGGACCGCTGCACGTGCTGCTGATCGTGGTGGTCGCCATGGCGGTCGCCGCGATCTGGGCGGGCATCGTCGCCGTCCTCAAGGTGACCCGCGGCGTCAGCGAGGTCATCAGCTCGATCATGCTCAACTTCATCGCGCTGGGCATCGCGTCGTTCCTGCTCACCGGGCCCTTCCGGGGCAGCCCCGAGGGCGCGTCGATCATCAGCACCAGGGAGATCCCCGAGTCCGGGTGGATGCCCAGCCTCAACGGGCTGTTCGACCTGTTCGGCCTGGCCAACCCGCCCCGGCAGCTCTACGGGTTCCTCGTGGTGGCCGCGCTGCTCGGCGTCGTGATCGCGGTCCTGCTCAACCGCACCCGGTTCGGCTACGACCTGCGGGCCACCGGGCTGTCGCCGTCAGCGGCGCGGGCCAGCGGCGTGGACGCCCGCGGGATGGTCGTCAAGACGATGCTCCTGTCGGGGGCGGTGGCCGGGCTGATCGGCATGCCCGACCTGCTCGGGACGACGCACGGCTACACGACCGACTTCACCTCGGGCCTGGGCTTCCTGGGCATCGCGGTGGCCCTGCTGGGGCGCAACAACCCGGTCGGCATCGCGTTCGCCGCGCTGCTGTTCGCCTTCCTCGACCGGGCCCTGGTGCCGCTGCAGATCGCGGACTACCCGGCCTCGGTCGTCACGATCATCCAGGGCGTGATCGTGCTCGCCGTGGTCATCTCCAACGAGGTGGCCCGGCGGGTCGCCCTGCGCGCCGCGGAGCGCGGCGCGGCCCAGGCCGGGCCCGCCGCGGCCACCGGGGACGGGAGCGCCGGCCCCGCACGCACCGCCGACGGCGCGGACGCGGGCACCGGTGCGGGCGTCAGCCGCGGGACCGGCGCGGGCCAGCAGACCGACGAGCGGCAGGAGACCGGGGCATGAGCGCCACCACCACGACCCGGACCTCCGGGACCGGCCCCGCCCGCGGCCCGGTCGGCGAGCTGTTCCTCGGCGGCGGGCGGGCCCGCCGGGTCACCTGGCTGCTGGTCGGCGCGTTCGTGCTGGTCTCGGCCGTGCGGGTGATCAGCGGCGAGCAGGCGCTCACCTCGTCCTCGACGATCTCCGCGGCGCTGCTGCTGGCCGTGCCGATCGGGCTGGCCGCCCTGGGTGGGCTCTTCTCCGAGCGGGCAGGCGTGGTCAACATCGGCCTCGACGGGATGATGACGCTGGGCACCTGGGGAGCCGGGTTCGCCGGCTACCAGTGGGGCTGGGCGGCCGCACTCGTCGGCGGCATCGTCTTCGGTGCGCTGGGCGGGCTGCTGCACGCCGTCGCCACCGTCACCTTCGGGGTCGACCACGTGGTCTCCGGTGTGGCGATCAACATCCTCGCGGCTGGCGTCGTCCGCTTCCTCTCCGAGCTGCTCTACACCGACAACCCGGCCGGCGGCGGGGTCACCCAGTCACCGGCGCTGTCCAGCGACCCGCCGGAGTTCTCCGTGCCGGTGCTCTCCTCGGGCCCCGACCTGCTCGGCGACCTCGAGCGCCAGCAGTGGTTCCTGGTCAGCGACGTGGCCGGCATCCTCCGCGGCCTCACCAGCGGCGTGGGCCTGCTGACCCTGCTCGCGGTGCTGCTGGTCCCGGCGTCCTACCTGCTGCTGTGGCGCACCGCCTTCGGGCTGCGGCTGCGCTCGTGCGGGGAGAACCCCGCGGCCGCCGACTCCCTCGGCGTGCCGGTCTACCGGCTGAAGTACGTCGCGGTGGTCGTCTCCGGCGCGCTGGCCGGGATGGGTGGCGTGTTCCTGGTCTTCATCGCCGGCATCTACCGCGAGGGGCAGACCAACGGGCGCGGGTTCATCGGCCTCGCCGCGCTGATCTTCGGCAACTGGCGGCCCGGCGGCCTGGCGGCCGGCGCCGGCCTGTTCGGTTTCGCCGACGCGCTGCAGCTGCGCAGCCGCTCGGCGGTGGTGGCGCTGTTCCTGCTGCTGGCCGTGCTGCTCGCCGGTGTGGCCGTCTGGCAGGCGGTGCACCGGCGCGCGGTTCGGGCGGTGGTGGCCGCGGTGGTCGCCGCCGGCTCGCTGGTCGCCTTCCTGACCATCGACGAGCTGGCCCCCGGCCTGGTCTCGTTCACCCCCCACCTGACCACGCTGCTGGTGCTGTCGCTGGCGTCCCAGCGCCTGCGGATGCCCGCGGCCGACGGCCTCGTGTACCGAAGAGGAGAGCACTGACGTGCCACAGATCGACTGGGACGCCCTGCGGACGGCGGCCCGGGAGGCCATGACCCACGCCTACGCCCCCTACTCGCGGTTCCCGGTGGGCGTCGCGGGGCTGGTGGACGACGGCCGGGTGGTGACCGGCTGCAACGTGGAGAACGCCTCCTACGGGCTGGGCCTGTGCGCCGAGTGCGGCCTGGTCAGCGACCTGGTGCGCACCGGCGGTGGCCGGCTCGTGGCCGTCGCCTGCGTCGGCGGGGACGGGCAGCCGCTCATGCCGTGCGGCCGCTGCCGGCAGCTGCTGTGGGAGCACGGCGGCGCCGACATGCTCATCGAGACCGTGTCGCTGGGGATCGTCCCGATGCGCGAGGTGCTGCCGGACGCGTTCGGGCCGGACGACCTGGTCGCGGCCGCGGAGAGGGAGGGCCGGGCGTGAGCGCCGTCGACGCGATCGACGTCATCCGGGCCAAGCGGGACGGCGCCCGGCTGACCCCGGAGCAGATCCGCTGGGTGATCCGGTCCTACACCGACGGGACGATCCCCGACGAGCAGGTGAGCGCGCTGCTCATGGCGGTGTTCTTCCGCGGGATGTCGGCCGACGAGCTCGCCGTCTGGACCCAGGCGATGATCGACTCCGGCGAGCGCAAGGACCTCTCGCCGCTGGGCCGGCCGACCGCCGACAAGCACTCCACCGGCGGGGTCGGCGACAAGACCACGCTGCCGCTGGCGCCGCTGGTCGCCGCCTGCGGGGTGGCGGTGCCGCAGCTGTCCGGCCGGGGGCTGGGCCACACCGGCGGCACACTGGACAAACTGGAGTCGATCCCGGGCTGGCGGGCCGACGTCCACGAGGAGGCCTACCTCCGCCAGCTGCGGGAGGTCGGCGCGGTCATCTGCGCGGCCGGCAACGACCTCGCCCCGGCGGACAAGAAGCTCTACGCGCTGCGCGACGTCACCGGCACCGTCGAGTCGATCCCGCTGATCGCCAGCTCGATCATGAGCAAGAAGATCGCCGAGGGCGCCGACGCGCTGGTGCTCGACGTCAAGACCGGGTCCGGGGCGTTCATGAAGGACCCGGACTCCTCCCGCGAGCTGGCCCGCACGATGGTCGGCCTGGGCGAGGCGGCCGGGGTGCACACCGTGGCGCTGGTGACCGCCATGGACCGGCCGCTGGGCCGCGCC
Organism: Geodermatophilus sp. SYSU D00965; assembly: GCF_054050075.1. Lineage (NCBI taxonomy): Bacteria > Bacillati > Actinomycetota > Actinomycetes > Geodermatophilales > Geodermatophilaceae > Geodermatophilus > Geodermatophilus sp. SYSU D00965. Next base: position 161,820 of record NZ_JBJGYQ010000005.1, read on the forward strand.
GCGGGCAACGCCGTCGAGGTGGCCGAGTCGGTGGAGGTGCTCGCCGGGGGTGGTCCGGCCGACGTCGTCGAGCTGACCCTCGCGCTGGCCCGGGAGATGCTGGCCGGGGTCGGGCGGTCCGACGTCGACCCCGCGGACGCGCTGCGGGACGGCCGGGCGATGGACGTGTGGCGGCGGATGATCACCGCCCAGGGCGGGGACCCGGACGCGCCCCTGCCGCAGCCCGCGGAGAAGCACGTGGTGCCCGCGCCGGCGACCGGCACGCTGACCCGCCTGGACGCCTACGCGCTCGGGGTCGCAGCCTGGCGGCTGGGCGCCGGCCGGGCCCGCAAGGAGGACCCGGTGTCGGCCGCGGCCGGTGTCACCTGGACCGCCGCGGTGGGCGAGCCGGTCACCGAGGGGCAGCCGCTGCTCGAGCTGCACACCGACGACCCCGCGCGCATCGAGCGGGCGCTGGAGGCGCTGGACGGCGCGATCGGGATCGACACCGACGACCAGCCGCTCCCGCTGGTCCTGGACCGCATCACCGCGTCCTGACCCCCGTCGCCTCCGCGATCATGGCGCGGTGACCACCTCGGACGCCCCGGGCGTGGTCACCGCGCCATGATCGTCGGGAGGGCCCGGTCGCGGTGCGGCCCGGAGGGCGGCAGTGACGCAGTGGGAGACTGTCTCCTCGTGACGAGTACGTCCGCGCCCGTGGTGGCCGACAGCAGGCCGCGGCCCGGCGACCCGCTGGACCCGGACGCCGCCATCTCCATCCGCGGCCTGGTGAAGCGCTACGGGGACCGCACCGCCGTCGACGGCCTGGACCTCGACATCCGGCGGGGCGAGATCTTCGCGCTGCTCGGGCCCAACGGCGCCGGCAAGACCAGCACGGTCGAGGTGCTCGAGGGCTACCGGAAGCGGGACGGCGGCGACGTCCGCGTGCTCGGCGTCGACCCGGCCAAGGGCGGACGCCGGTGGAAGGCCCAGCTGGGCATCGTGCTGCAGTCGGGCGCGGGAGACAGCCAGCTCTCGGTCCGCGAGCTGGTCACGGCGCGGGCGTCGTACTACGCCGAGCCCCGCGACCCCGACGAGGTGCTGGAGCTGGTCGGCCTCACCGACAAGGCGGGGGCCCGCGGCCGCGCCCTCTCCGGTGGCCAGCGCCGGCGGCTGGACGTCGCGCTGGGCATCGTCGGCCGTCCGCGGCTGCTCTTCCTCGACGAGCCGACCACCGGCTTCGATCCCGAGGCGCGGCGGCAGTTCTGGGCGCTGATCCGCTCGCTGCGCGACCTGGGCACCACGATGCTGCTCACCACCCACTACCTCGACGAGGCCGAGACGCTGGCCGACCGGGTCGGTGTCCTCGCCCGCGGCCAGCTCGCGGAGGTCGCCGTCCCGACGGCGCTGGGCGGGCGCGGCACCGCACCCGCCGTCGTCAGCTGGACCGAGGACGGCGTCCGGCGCACCGCCGAGACCACGACACCCACCGCGTTCGTGCGCGAGCTGGCCGCCCGCTTCCCCGGCGAGGTGCCCGACCTGTCGGTCAACCGGCCCACGCTGGAGGACGTCTACCTGAAGATGATCGGGGACCACTCGTGACCGTCTCCGCGCCCGAGCGGGCCGCGCTTCCCTCGTTCGGCCGGGTCTACCTGACCCGCGCCGGCGTCGAGCTCAAGGAGTTCTTCCGCCAGCGCGAGTCGGTGGTCTTCACCCTCGCCTTCCCGGTGATCCTGTTGCTGGGCCTGGGCGCGGTGCTCGACTACGACCTCGGTGCCGGCGTCGACTTCCCGCAGTACTTCATGGCCGGGGTCATCACCGCCGGCATCGTCGGCGCCAGCCTGCAGAACATGGCGATCCACATCGCCGCGGAGCGCTCGGACGGCACGCTCAAGGGCCTCGCCGGGACCCCCATGCCCGCCAGCGCGTACTTCGCCGGCAAGGTCGTGCAGGTGCTTGCGGTGGCGGTCGCGACGATCGCGCTGCTCCTGCTCGTCGGCGTCCTCGTGTTCGGCATCGACCTGCCCTCGGGCACCGACTGGCTGACCTTCGCGTGGGTGTCGGTCCTCGGCGCCGCGGCGTGCACCCTGCTGGGCATCGTCGTGTCGACGCTGGCCCGCAACGGCCGCTCGGCGTCGGCGACGGTCACCCCCATCGCGCTCGTGCTCGAGTTCATCTCCGGCGTGTTCATGCCCTTCGACCAGGTGCCGGGCTGGCTGCAGGACGTCGCCGCGGTCTTCCCGGTGAAGTGGCTGGCGCAGGGTCTGCGCTCGGTCTTCCTCCCGGACGCGCTGGCCGCCCGCGAACCGGCGGGGTCGTGGGAGCTCGGCACCGTCGCGCTGGTGCTCGGCCTCTGGTGCGTCGCCGGCCTGGTCCTGTGCGCCCTGACCTTCCGCTGGCAGGACCGAGGGACCGACTGACATCCCGTCGGTTTCCGCGGAAACCGACGGACCGCTGACCGGCCGTCACCGGTGGGTAGCGTGTCGTCGTGCCCGCACCGCTCGACGCCGCCTCGCTCCGCCGCGCCCCGAAGGTCCTCCTGCACGACCACCTGGACGGCGGGCTGCGGCCGCAGACGGTGCTGGAGCTGGCGGACGCGGCCGGGTACCGGGCGCTGCCCGCCGACGACGCCGACGAGCTGGGCCGCTGGTTCCGGCAGGCCGCCGACTCCGGCTCGCTGGTGCAGTACCTGGAGACCTTCGCGCACACCGTCGGGGTGATGCAGCGCCCCGAGGCCGTGCAGCGGGTGGCCCGCGAGTGCGCCCTCGACCTGGCGGCGGACGGCGTCGTGTACGCCGAGGTGCGCATGGCGCCGGAGCTGCTCACGGCGGAGGGCACGCCGATCGAGGAGGCGGTGGAGGCGATCCTCGACGGGTTCGCCAAGGGCAGCGCGGAGGCGGCCGCGGCGGGCACGCCGATCACCGTCGGCACGCTGCTGTGCGCCATGCGGCAGAACGACCGGTGGGACGAGGTGGCCGGCCTCGTCGTCCGCCACCGGGACGCCGGGGTGGTCGGGTTCGACCTGGCCGGCCCCGAGATCGGCTTCCCGCCCGACCGCCACCCCTCGGCGATCGCCCTGCTCGACCGGGCCGGCGCCCACCGCACCATCCACGCGGGCGAGGCCGCCGGCGTCGACAGCATCGTCGCCGCGCTGGACGGCGCCCGCGCCGAGCGGCTGGGCCACGGGGTGCGCATCGCCGACGAGGTGGGGCCCGACGGGGCGCTGGGCCCGGTGGCGGAGCGGGTGCGCGCGGACGGCGTGACGCTGGAGGTGGCGCCGTCGTCCAACGTGCAGACCGGCGCGTACCCGTCGCTGGCCGAGCACCCGGTCGACCGGCTGCACCGGCTCGGGTTCGCGGTCACGCTCAACACCGACAACCGCCTGATGAGCGGCGTCTCGGTGACCAGCGAGTTCGCCGACGTCGTCGCGACCTTCGGCTGGGACTGGGACGACGTCCAGGCGGTCACCGAGCGGGCGCTGGCCGGCGCGTTCCTCGCCGACGGCGAGCGGGACCGGCTGCGGGCCGACGTGGTCCGCCCCGGGTACGCCGCGCTGCGCGGCTGAGGGTGGCGGGGGCCACCCCGCGCTCGGGAATCCCTGGTCGCGCTGCGCTGCTACCGTGAGTGGACCGGCACTCGCCGGTCATCCTCCCGGACGGTCCGTCCGGGCATGAGCGCATCCGTGCAGATCAGCAGCGTCTCCTGACGTCGTGATCGCCAGTGAGGACGCCGGTCTGCCGGTGTCCGCGCACCACCACGGGACGCGCCCGAGTCGTATCGGAGTCCCACACCCGCATGACCACGTTCGACACTGTCGACGTCCAGACCACCCCTGAGACCCCCGAGGTCGAGGCCGCCGCACCGGTCGGCCCGACCTTCGCCCAGCTGGGCCTGCCCCAGCCGCTGGTCACCGCGCTCGAGCGGCGCGGCATCCGGCACCCCTTCGCCATCCAGGCCTCCGCGCTGCCCGACGCCCTCGCCGGGCGTGACGTGCTCGGCAAGGCCGCCACCGGCTCGGGCAAGACGCTGGCCTTCGGCCTGCCCCTGCTCGCCCGGCTCGGTGAGGACGTCCTGCGCGGCCGCCGCGCGCCGCGCGGGCTCATCCTCGTGCCGACGCGTGAGCTCGCCCAGCAGGTGCACGACAACCTGGCCCCGCTGGGCCAGGCCACCGGCGTGCAGCTGGCCACCGTCTACGGCGGTGCCTCCATGTACCGCCAGATCCAGCAGCTGCGCCGCGGCGTCGACGTCGTCATCGCCACCCCGGGCCGGCTGCAGGACCTCATCGGCCAGGGTGAGTGCACCCTCGACGAGGTCGCCGTCACCGTCATCGACGAGGCCGACTTCATGTCCGACCTCGGCTTCCTGCCCGTGGTGCAGGAGCTGCTCGACCAGACCCGCCCCGACGCCCAGCGGCTGCTGTTCTCGGCCACGCTGGACGGCGAGGTCGACACCCTGGTCCGCCGCTACCTCAAGGACCCGGCCCGGCACGAGGTCAAGCGCCCCGGCGACGACGCCCCGCCGGCCGAGCACCTGGCCTACAGCGTCGCGTTCCGGGACAAGGTGCCGGTGACCCAGGAGCTGGCCGCGCGTCCGGGCCGCACCATCGTCTTCGCCCGCACCCAGCTCGGCGTCGACCGGCTCACCGAGAACCTCAAGGCCGTGGGCATCAAGGCCGAGGCGATCCACGGCGGGCTGCCGCAGTCGGCCCGCCGCCGCGCGCTGGAGGCGTTCACCGACGCCCGCAGCCCGGTGCTCGTCGCCACCGACGTCGCCGCGCGCGGCATCCACGTCGACGACGTCTCGCTGGTCCTGCACTACGACCCGCCGACCGACCACAAGACCTACCTGCACCGCTCGGGCCGCACCGCCCGCGCCGGTGCCGCCGGTGTGGTCGTCTCGCTGCTGCTGCCCGACCAGGTGGGCCAGGCCAAGCGCCGGTTCCGCCAGGCCAAGGTGGAGCCGACGGTCAGCCGGATCCGCCCGGGTGACACCCCGATCGCCGAGCTGGTCGCCAGCGGCGTGCACGTCGAGCCGGTCGAGCGCCCGGTGCGCGAGTCCCGGCGTCCCTCCGGCGGTCCCGGCGGCCGGCGTCCGCGGCGGGACGGCGAGCGCCCGCGTCGCGACGGCGACCGGCCGCGTCGTCCCTACGGGGACCGGCCGCGCCGGGACGGCGAGCGCCCGGCGGGTGAGCGGTCCCACGGCGAGCGCGCGTACGGCGAGCGCTCCGGCGGCGGGGACCGTCGTCCCAGCGGCTACCGCGGGCAGGGCCGGCGGCCCAGCCGCTCGGCGGACTTCTCCGACTGAGCACCTGACACACGGCAGCGGCCGGTCCCGGGGTTCCCCGGGGCCGGTCGCTGCCGTCTGTGCTGTGGCGCCCTCCCCGCGTTGATCATGGGGGTGTTGCACCCGGACACGCCGGGGAACGGCGAGTCCTGCGGCAAGACCCCCATGATCAACGCGGCGTGAGGGCTAGGGCTCCGCTCCGGGCCCGCGCGGAGGGGCCTCGCTCAGTCGCGGAAGGTCAGGGCACCGCTGACCTGGGCGACCACCTCGTCCCAGGGCTGCCGCAGCGCGGCGGCGTCCTCGGCGCGCAGGACGGCCTCGGGCTCGCGCTCGGCGCGGGCCACTGCCCGGCCCAGCGGCTCCGACGGGCGCAGCAGCTCGTCGACCCGGCCGAGCCCGGCGTACTCGGCGATGTCGCGCACGCCCTCCACCGGCTGGGCCAGCGCGCGGTGGTCGGCGAGCCCCGCGGCCCCGTCGGCCACCTCGGTCAGGACGTCGGTGAGCTCGGTGAGGTCGTAGCGGTCCTGCTCGGCCGGCAGCGGCGGGACGTCGGTGTCGGCGACCTCCGGCCAGGACGCGATCTCGGAGAGGTCGTGCTCCTCGTTGCTCGCGCAGAACCGGGAGAGGTCGGCGGGGGAGGAGAAGAGGTACACCTCGCCGTCGCGGCCCAGGAAGCGGGCCCGGTCGTCGACGTAGCAGCGCAGCGTCACCCCGGCGCCCTCCGGGACGACGACCTCCACCGGCAGGATGCCGACCGCCTCCCAGAACTCGGCGGCCTTCGCGACCTCGGACGGGGTGGCGCTGATCCGGCCGGTGCGGGCGATGGCGCTCACCGGGGCGGCAGCCGACTCCGTGGGGGCCGGTGCGGCCGCGGTCTCCTCCGCGACGTCCTCGCCGTCCTCGGTCTCCGACGCCGAGGGGTACTCGTCGAGCGTGACGGTCCCTCCGCCGGTCCAGTCCAGGTGGGCGTCGAGCTCCTCGAGGACGTCCTCCCACAGGTCGTCGAGGGCGTTGCCGACGCCGATCCACGCGTCCTCGCCGGACCGGCCGACGAACGCGTCCACGCCCAGTCCCAGCGACCCGACCTCGGGGCGGGCCACGAGCTCGGCCAGCGAGCCGAACTCCCCGCCGCGCCCCACGTCGGCGTCCGGACGGCGGTCGAGGTCGACGTCGGCGTCGACGTCGCGCTCGTCCTCGTCGTCGGTGAGCTCGTCGTCCAGCTCGTCCTCGTCGTCGACGTCCAGGCACTCGGCCAGCCGGCTGACGATGTCGACGGTGGCGGCGAGCTCCTCCACCGCCCAGCGGTCGGGGTTCTCCGCGGCGATGTCGTAGACGCCGTCGAGGTCGTAGCGGTGGTCGTCGTCCGGTGTCAGGTCGGCGGCGCCCAGGCCGACGACGACCGGCCAGACCGGGTGGTCGGCCAGGTCGTGGTCGGTGCGGCTGCGGCAGAACGCCGCCAGCGCCGCCGGCGTCGGGAAGAGGTGGACGCTGGCCCGGTCGCCCTCGGACGTGCCGAGGAACGCCTGCCACTCCTCGCCGTCCTCCTCCCACGGCGGGGCCCACAGGGTGTATCCGGTGCGGTCGTCGAGGGTCAGGGCGATCGGGACGATGCTGGGCCTTGCCACGGGGCACATCCTGCCCGCTCCCCCTGGGAGCGCACCTCCGGGTTGCCGAGGGGGTCTCTCAGGGGGCGTCAGGTCCTTCAGACGCCCATCGGGTGCCAGACGGTCTTGGTCTCGAGGAAGCGCGTCAGCCGGGTCAGCCCGGGGTCGGCGGTCCAGTCCGGCTCCTCGGCCGGCGGGCGCAGCACCCGCTTGATGCTGCCGGCGGCCAGCCGCTCCAGCTCCATCGCGCGGCCGGCCGGGGCGCCGGTGAGGTCGACGGCGTCGACGTCGTCGTGCTCGGCCAGCCACGGGCCGATCTCCCCGGCGTCGCCGGTCAGCAGGTTCACCACGCCCGCGGGGACGTCGCTGGTCGCCAGCACCTCGCCGAGGGTGACCGCCGGGAGCGGGCGCTGCTTCGAGGTCACGACCACGGCGGTGTTGCCACCGGCCAGCACCGGGGCGAGCACGCTGACCAGTCCGAGCAGCGAGGAGCGCTGCGGCGCGAGGACGGCGACCACCCCGGTGGGCTCGGGGAGGGAGAAGTCGAAGTACGGGCCGGCGACCGGGTTGGCCCCGCCGAGGACGGCGCCGAGCTTGTCGGTCCACCCGGCGTACCAGACCCAGCGGTCGATCGCGGCGTCGACGGCGGCCCGGGCCTTGGAGGCCGACAGGCCCTCGCCCGCGGCGACCTCGTCGCAGAACTGGACGTGCCGGCCCTCCATCACCTCGGCCACCCGGTACAGCACCTGGCCGCGGTTGTAGGCGGTGGCGCCGGACCACTTGCCGAAGGCGGCGCGGGCGGCGACGACGGCGTCCCGGGCGTCCTTGCGGGAGGCCCAGGCGGCGTTGGCCAGGAAGTGCCCCTTCGCGTCGGTGACCTCGTAGGTGCGCCCCGACTCCGAGCGCGGGAAGGCCCCGTTGACGTAGAGCTTGTAGGTCTTGCGGACGGCGAGACGGTCCGGGCTCACTCCGAGGCCCCCTTCAGGTACGCGGCGAGCCCGTGCCGGCCGCCCTCCCGGCCGTAGCCGGACTGCTTGTAGCCGCCGAAGGGCGACGTCGGGTCGAACTTGTTGAACGTGTTGGCCCAGACCACGCCTGCCCGCAGCTGGTCGGCGATCTTCAGGATCCGCGACCCCTTCTCGGTCCAGACCCCGGCCGACAGCCCGTAGGTGGTGTTGTTGGCCTTGGCGACGGCCTCGTCCGGCGTCCGGAAGGTCAGCACGGACAGCACCGGCCCGAAGACCTCGTCGCGGGCGATGCGGTGGGCGGGGGAGACGTCGGTGAACACCGTCGGCGGGAACCAGAAGCCGCGGTCGGGCAGCTCGCAGGCCGGCTGCCAGCGCTGCGCGCCCTCGGCCTCGCCGATGTCGGAGAGCTCCCGGATGCGGGCCAACTGCTCCGCCGAGTTGATCGCGCCGATGTCGGTGTTCTTGTCCAGCGGGTCGCCGACGCGCAGGGTGCCGATCCGCCGCTGCAGGCTCGCGATCACCTCGTCGTGGACGGACTCCTGCACCAGCAGCCGGCTGCCCGCGCAGCACACGTGGCCCTGGTTGAAGAAGATGCCCTCCACGATGCCCTCGACGGCCTGGTCGATCGGGGCGTCGTCGAAGACGATGTTGGCCGCCTTGCCGCCCAGCTCCAGGGTCAGCGTCTTGCGGGTGCCGGCGACGGCCCGGGCGATCGACCGCCCGACCTCGGTGGACCCGGTGAAGGCCACCTTGTCGACGTCGTCGTGCTCCACCACGGCCCGGCCGGTGTCGCCGGCGCCGGTCACGATGTTCACCACGCCCGGCGGCAGGTCGGCCTGCCGGCAGACCTCGGCGAACAGCAGCGCGGTCAGCGGCGTGGTCTCGGCCGGCTTGAGGACGACGGTGTTCCCGGTGGCCAGCGCGGGCGCGACCTTCCACGCCAGCATCAGCAGCGGGAAGTTCCACGGGATGACCTGGCCGGCGACGCCCAGCGGCCGCGGGCCCGGCCCGAGGCCCGCCCAGTCCAGCTTGTCGGCCCAGCCGGCGTGGTAGAAGAAGTGCGCCGCGGCCAGGGGGACGTCGACGTCGCGGGACTCCCGGATCGGCTTGCCGTTGTCCAGCGACTCCAGGACGGCGAACTCCCGCGCGCGCTCCTGCAGCAGGCGGGCGATGCGGAACAGGTACTTGCCGCGGTCGGCCGGGCGCATCGGCCCCCACACGCGGGTGAACGCGCGGCGGGCGGCGCGGACGGCGCGGTCGACGTCCTCGGCGGTGCCCTCGGTGACCTCGGAGAGGACCTCCTCGGTGGCCGGGTTGACCGTCTTGAACGAGGTCCCGGTGCCGTCGACGAACTCGCCGTCGACGAACAGCCCGTAGGACGGCGCGATGTCGACGATCGACCGCGACTCGGGGGCGGGGGCGTACTCGAAGGGCGTGGCGGGCTGGGCCGGGCTGGGCGGGGTGATCGTCACGTCAGTCCACCGTCACGTGGTCGGGGCCGGAGTAGTGGCCGGTGCGCAGCTTCTGCCGCTGCAGGAGCAGGTCGTTGAGCAGGCTGGAGGCGCCGAAGCGGAACCAGTCGGGGGAGAGCCAGTCGGGGCCGGCGACCTCGTTGACGAGGACCAGGTGCTTGACGGCGTCCTTCGTCGTCCGGATGCCGCCGGCGGGCTTGACGCCGACCTGGCGGCCGGTGGCGGCACGGAAGTCGCGAACCGCCTCGAGCATCACCAGGCACACCGGCAGGGTCGCGGCGGGGGAGACCTTGCCGGTGGAGGTCTTGATGAAGTCGCCGCCGGCGAGCATGGCCAGCCAGGAGGCGCGGCGGACGTTGTCGAGGGTGACCAGCTCGCCGGTCTCGAGGATGACCTTGAGGTGGGCGGTGCCGCACGCCTCCTTCACCGCGACGATCTCGTCGTAGACGTCGAGGTGGCGGCCGGCCAGGAACGCCCCGCGGTCGATGACCATGTCGATCTCGTCGGCGCCGTTGGCCACGGCGTCCCGCACGTCGGCGAGCTTGACCGCACGGCTGGCCCGGCCGCTGGGGAAGGCGGTCGCGACGGCGGCGGTGTGGATGCCGGTGCCGGCGAGCGCCTCGGTCGCGACGCCGGCGAGGTCGCCGTAGACGCAGACCGCGGCCACCCGCGGGCAGGTCGGGTCGGTGGGGTCGGGCTGCTTGGCCTTGGCCGCCAGCGAGCGGACCTTGCCCGGGGTGTCGGCGCCCTCGAGCGTGGTGAGGTCGACCATCGAGATCGCGGTGTCGATGGCCCAGGCCTTGGCGGTGGTCTTGATCGACCGGGTGCCGAGCACGCCGACACGGGCCTCGGCGCCGACCTGGTCGACGCCGGGCAGGCCGTGCAGGAACGCCCGGAAGGCGGCGTCGGAGCGGGTCACGTCGCGAAACGGCGCCAGGGGCTCGCGCCGCGGCGGGGTCTCCGCCGTCAGGGCGTCGGGGTCGAGCACGTGGGTCATGGGCGCATTCTCCCCCGAGCCCGATCTCCCCTGGCCGACACGGTGGGCTGGTGGCGGCCGATACGGTGGCCCGCGTGCAGCTGACCGTCGTGGACCACCCGCTCGTCCGTGCCCGCCTGACCCGCATGCGCGACGAGCGGACCGACAACGCGGCGTTCCGGGCGGCACTGCGGGAGCTCACCCAGATGCTGGTCTACGAGGCCACCCGCGACCTCGCCGTGGCGGAGGAGCCGATCACCACGCCGGTCACCGGCACCACCGGCTACCGGCTGGCCGCCCCGCCGCTGATCGTGCCGGTGCTGCGGGCCGGGCTGGGCATGGCCGACACCGCGCACGGGATGCTGCCGGAGTCGCAGATGGGCTTCGTGGGGCTGGCCCGCAACGAGGAGACCTTCCAGCCGGAGGCGTACATGGCGTCGCTGCCGGCGTCCCTGGTCGACCGCGAGGTGTTCGTCCTGGACCCGATGCTGGCCACCGGCGGCTCGCTGGTGCACTGCTGCGGGCTGCTGACCGCGCGCGGCGCCACCTCGATCACCGTGCTCTGCGCCCTGGCCGCGCCCGAGGGCATCGCCCGGCTGGAGGCCAGCGGTCTGCCGCTGCGGGTGTTCACCGCCTCGGTCGACGAGGGGCTCAACGACAAGGCCTACATCGTCCCGGGCCTGGGCGACGCCGGGGACCGGCAGTTCGGGGCGGTGTGACCGTGCGCTTCGGCGTGCTGGGCACCGGTCACTGGGCGCAGACCGTCCACGCGGCCGCGCTCGCCGAGCACCCGACGGCGTCCCTCGTGGGCGTGTGGGGCCGGGACCTGGCCAAGGCCAAGGCCGTCGGCGCGGAGTTCGACGTCCCCGGGTACGCCGACCTCGACGCCCTCCTGGAGCAGGTCGACGCGGTGGCGATCGCCGTCCCGCCGTCGGTGCAGGTCGGCCTGGTGGAGCGGGCCGCGGCCGCCGGCAAGCACCTGCTGCTGGAGAAGCCGATCGGGCTCTCGGTCGAGGAGGCCGACCGCGTCGTCGCGGCGGTGCGCTCGTCGGGGGTCGCCTCGGTCGTCTTCTTCACCTTCCGCTTCCAGACCGGGACGTCGTCGTGGCTGGCCCAGGCCGGCCGGACCATGCTGGTCGGGGGTGCGGGGACGTGGCTGAGCGCGCTCGCCGGCAGCCCGTTCGACTCGGCCTGGCGCCGGCAGCACGGGGCGCTGTGGGACATCGGCCCGCACGCGCTGTCCCTGCTGCTCCCGGCGCTCGGGCCGGTGACCTCGGTGCAGGCCGGCCCCGGCGCGGGGGACACCGTCCACTTGGTGCTGCAGCACTCCGCGGGGGTGGCGTCGACCGTGACGCTGTCGCACACCGTCGCGCCGATGTCGACCGGCATCGAGTTCTACGTGCACGGGGACGCCGGCCGGGTGGTCCTGCTGCCCGACACCGAGCACCCGGTCGAGGCGTTGTCGGTCGCGGTCGAGGAGCTGGGCCAGGCCGCGATGACCGGCGGGGCGCACCCCTGCGACGTCGGCTTCGCGCGCGAGGTGGTCGCGGTGCTGGCGACGGCGGAGCGGGCGCTGGCCTCGGGCTGCCGAGAGACGGTGTAACGGTTCGTCGGCTTTGCGGGTGTTCCTCGTGCTGTGCGGACCCTGCAGGACCCGCACAGCACGAGAAAGACCCGCAGTGTCAGTCGTACGGGTTGGTGAGGACAGGGCGCGCCTGCAGGACGTCGAACGTCACGGGCGGGCCGTCGGTGGACGTGGTGCCGGGGACGTCGGCGCTGGCCCCGCCGTCGACGCTGAAGGTGCCGCTCCAGGTGGTGGTCAGCGAGGCGGTGTAGGTGCCGCTGGGGTACTCGTGGCTGACCGAGTGGTCCGGGTACGGGGCGCCGGGGTCGGTGCTGGTGAGGTCGGTGCCGTCGCCGGTGTGCCAGGTGAAGCCGGTCGCGGTGGCGACGATGTCGACCGTGAAGCCCCGGATGTCGACGGTGAACGTCTGGGTGGTCGGGCCGTCGGTGTGGAAGACGACCGGCAGGCCGACGAGGGCGTTGCCCGGCGGCTGCTGCTGGGTGTCCAGCTGGGGCAGCGGGAGGGTCTGGAAGTAGCGGAACACCTCACCGGGGGACGGCGGCGGGTTCAGCGCCGTGATGTCCACGCACGTCCGGACGAGATTCAGCCACGGTCCCACCCCGGTCCCTGGAGGCGTCCCTGGCGTCACGGCGAAGCCATCAACCGTGGTCCCGTCGGGTAGTACCAGCCGCCGCTGTTGGACGAGGAGGAAGTCGGCCACTCGATCAGGCGGGGTTGGACAGGCCCGGAAGTCGACTCCCTGACAACTACCGGTTGTCGTGTCGTTCTCCACGCAGGGATCGATCAGTCGGTACGTGTACGGATGATCTTGGGGAGCGGATGAGTTGGCGACCCAGGATGAACCGGGCTCGGCCACCACATAAGCAGCGGTTAGCGCGCCGGGCGCGTTCTCAACAACTGGACAGAGGCGTCGGCCGCAGTTTTCTGCCATAGCCGCACTAGACATCATCAGCGGAACGAGGAATGTGACTACTATCGAGCTGACCCGTATAGCGAAGCGCATGTGTTACTCGAGAGTTAGTGCGGTGAGGAGCCAAGACTGGCGCTGCTCATCCCAACTCAATGCCGCGCCACCACTCAGGCCCTCGTATGTAGGAGATCCAAGTTCCTCGACGCTTGTGTCAGTCTTGTCAAGCACGACTAGGGCCGCTTGATCTACCTGCATCGCCATCTCAGCCGTGTCGCCCTCGAGGAGGGGTTGTGCAATCTCCGTGACGGTAATGTTTCCGCCCTCGTACCGGTAACCCGCAGTTATGTCGGATTCAATGGTGGAAGCGATGCGGTCACAGTCGCGGCAGCCGTCGCTGAACTCGCGCAGGGGAGCGGCGTCCATGACCGTCGACGTCCGGTTGATGAGGTCGATGTAGTAGCGGACGAAGGCCTCGGCGCCCGCGGCGTCCTGAGTCCGGGCCTCGTCGGGCATCGGCAGGTCCCCGGGCCCGAGAGGTGGGAGTTCCTCCTCCGTCGCCGCAGGAGCGTCCGCGCTCGGCAGCGTGTCCGCCGCCTCCTGCCCCTCTGAGCACCCGCCCAGCACCGCCGCGCCCACCGCGAGGCCCGCCACCAGCCGCAGGCTCCACGCCCGTGCCACGTCCACCCCCGAGTCGTCCACCGGTCCCGGGGAGACTACGGAGCGTCGGCGGCACGGGCACGCAGCCCTGTGGACATCCACCCGATCGCATTGCCGGGGTTCCTCGACCGTTGCGGGTCCTGCAGGACCGGCACTGCGCGAGCAACACCGGCAATGCCGCCGACGCCACCACCGCCGCCAGCAACACCGATGCCGCCAACAGCAACACAGCCGCCGCCGACGCCACCACCGGCGATGCCGCCACGTCCGGGCACCAGCCTGTGGGCCGTGTCACGATCTGCCCATGACCTCCACCCGAGCTGCCGGCCTGCGGGCCGGCACCGCCCTCGCCGCCGCCCTGCTCCTCGTGACGGGCTGCTCCGGCGACGACGGCGGGTCGGACGCCGGCGGCGGCTCGGAGGGGGGCACGGGGACCACGACGGTCGCGCTCGGGATCATCCCGATCATCGACGTCGCCCCCGTCTACCTCGGCCAGGAGCAGGGCTTCTTCGAGGAGCAGGGCATCGAGCTCGACCTGAGCGCCGGGCAGGGTGGCGCGGCGATCGTGCCGGGCGTCGCCAGCGGCAGCATCGACATCGGGTTCGGCAACAACCTGTCCCTGGTGGTCGCCGCGTCCAGCGGCCTGCCGGTGCAGGTCATCGGCAGCGCCGTCGACAGCACCGGCGACCCCGAGGCCGACCCCTTCACCATCGTGACGGCGGACCCGGCGATCACCCGGCCCGCCGACCTCGCGGGCAAGCGGGTCGCCACGAACACGATCAACGCCATCGGCGACAGCGTCGTCAGCGCCTCCGTGCGTGCCGACGGCGGCGACCCGTCGTCCATCCAGTTCGTCGAGCTGCCGTTCCCGAACATGGCCGCGGCGCTGCAGGCGGGGGACGTCGACGCGGCGTGGCTGGTCGAGCCGTTCGTCACCCTCGCCGAGCAGCAGGGCGTCCGCGTCCTCACCACGCCGCTGAACGACTTCACCGACGTCCAGATCGAGGTCTCCACCTACTTCACGAGCGCGCAGTTCGCGTCCGAGAACGCCGACGTGGTGGAGCGCTTCACCACCGCCATGAACGAGTCGCTCACCTACGCCCAGGAGAACCCGGACGCCGTCCGGGCGATCCTGCCGACCTACCTGGACATCTCCCCGGAGCTGGCCGCGCAGGTCCGCCTGCCGGAGTGGAACACCGAGGTCAGCGAGGACACCTTCGAGGTCTTCACCGACCTGGCCGAGACCCAGGGACTGCTCGACGGCGAGGTCGACCTGGACTCCCTGCTGGCCCCGGTGCGCTGAACCGGCTCAGCCCTCCAGCTCGTACGCGAGCCCGTGCCGCGGCTGGTAGAGCATCATCCAGCCGGCGCCGGGCACGTCGATCGAGGTCAGCAGCCCGAAGCCCTGGTCCTGCACGTCGTCGCGCACCGCGACGCCCTTGCTGCGCAGCTCCACGATCGTCGAGGCGACGTCGTCGCACACCAGCGTCGCCTGGTGGAACGGGACCGTCGCCCAGCGCTCGGCCGGCTCCTCCGCCGTGGGGTGCACGCCGAGCTCGCCGGGCGGGGTCTTGAAGATCAGCCACCCGCCGCCGGCGTCCAGGGACGGCCACCGCAGCACGTCCCGGAAGAACGCCCGGGTCGCCTCGGGGTCCTCGGAGTAGACGATCGTGTGGAAGCCGGTGATCACGGTGCACACCCCAGTCGGTCTGCCAGTTCGAGGAAGGACGTCACCGACAGGTCGGCGTCCGGGTCGGACGCCGGTGGCACGCGCCGCCGGCCGAACTCGTCGGGGCGGTGCACGTACGCCGTCCGCAGCCCGCGCGCCCGGGCGGCGACGAGGTCGTCGACGTGCGCGGCCACCATCAGCACTTCTGGCGGGGCCAGCGCCAGCAGTTGCGCCGCGGAGTCGTAGACCTCCGGGTCGGGCTTGTAGTGCCGCACGATCTCGGCGCCGAGCACCAGGTCCCAGGGCAGACCGGCCCGGCGGGCCATGTCGACGATCAGCGCCACGTTCCCGTTGGACAGCGGCGCCAGCACGTACGAGCGGCGCAGCCGGGTCAACCCGGGGACGACGTCCGGCCACGGGTCCAGCCGGTGCCAGGCGAGCACCAGCTCCTCCCGCACGTCGGCAGAGGTGGACGCCAGCCCGGCGTCGGCGAGGACGTCGTCCAGCGAGGAGCGGTGCAGCGCGTCGAGCGGGGTCCACGGCAGCTCGCCGGAGCGGACCTGCTCCATCGACGGCACGTACCGCCCGCGCCAGTCGTCGGCGATCGCGAGCGCGTCCACCGAGGGGCCGAGCAGCCGCCGCACCTCGCGGGCGACCCCGCCGCGCCAGTCGACGACCGTGCCGAACACGTCGAAGACCAGCGCGCGGACGTCCACCGGCCTACACCCCCAGAGCGGCGGACATCTCCGCCCGCAGCCGCCCGAGCTCGTCGGCGCCCCGGCGGCGCGCGTCGGCGACCGCGGCGGAGGAGGCCACCGGCACCACCGTCTCCAGGTAGGCCTTCAGCTTCGGCTCGGTGCCGCTGGGCCGGACGATCACCCGCACCCCGTCGCCGATCAGCCGGACGGCGTCCACGGCGGGGGTCGCCTCGAGCAGGTCGCCGGCCACGACGTCCCGGCCGAGCAGGCGGGACGGCGGGTCCGCACGCAGCCGGGCCATCATCTCGCCGATCCGGGACAGGTCCTCGACCCGCACCGACAGCTGCCCGGTGACGTAGAGCCCGTGCTCGACGGCGAGCTCGTCGAGCCGGTCGAGCAGCGTGCGGCCGGTCGCCCGCAGCTCGGCGGTCATCAGCGCGACCGCGAGCGCGGCGGAGATGCCGTCCTTGTCCTGCACCACCGACGGCGCCACCGAGTAGCCCAGCGCCTCCTCGTAGCCGAACACCAGCGGCGCCGCGTCGGACCCCGCGCGCATGATCCACTTGAACCCGGTCGGCGTCTCCGCGGTCGGGACGCCGTGCGCGGACGCGACCACGCGCATCAGCGACCCGCTGACCAGCGAGGACGCGTAGGTCCCCCGGACGCCGCGGCGCAGCAGCCAGTCGGCGAGCAGCGCGCCCACCTCGTCGCCGGTCAGCTGCCGGCCGTCGCAGACCACCGAGCACCGGTCGGCGTCGGGGTCCTCGGCGATCGCCACGTCGGCGTCGAGGTCGGCGGCGAGCGCGGTCAGCAGGTCGATCGCGCCGGGCTCCTCGGGGTTGGGGAAGGCGACGGTCGGGAACGCCGGGTCGGGCGCGTCCTGCTCCTCGACGCTGACCGGCGGGGCGAACCCGGCGGCGGCGAACACCGCGCGGGTGGTGTCCGCCCCGACCCCGTGCATCGCGGTGTAGGCCACCGTCAGCCCCTGCCGCACGATCGCCGGCACCGACGACGGCTGCAGCGCCCGGACGACGGCGGCCACGTAGTCGTCCCGGACGTCGTCGCCGAGGGTGACCCAGTCGTCGGACAGCGGGACCTCGCGGGCCGGCCCGACCGCCGCGATCGCGGCCTCGATCTGCCGGTCGGCCGGGGGCACCAGTTGCCGGCCGTCGCCGAGGTAGACCTTGTACCCGTTGTCGTCGGGCGGGTTGTGGCTCGCGGTCACCATCACCCCGGCCACGCACCCCAGGTGCCGGACGGCGAAGGACAGCACCGGCGTGGGCAGCGGCCGTGGCAGCACCTGGACGGCGAACCCCGCGCCGGCCAGCACCGCGGCCGAGACGTGCGCGAACTCGTCGGAGCGGCGGCGGGCGTCGAAGCCGATGACCACCCCGCCCCCGGCGTGCCCCTCGTCGGACAGGTACCGCGCCAGCCCCGCGGCGGCCCGGGTGACGACGGCGGCGTTCATCCCGGCCGGCCCGGCCCGCAGCGGCCCGCGCAGGCCCGCGGTGCCGAAGGTCAGCGGCCCGGCGAACCGGCTCTCCAGCTCGGGCCAGTTCTCGGCCTCGATGAGCGCCTCGATCTCGGCCCGGTCGCCGTCGTGCGGGTCGGCGTCGGCCCAGTCGCGGGCCCGGTCGAGCAGCCGCATGGCCGCCCGGGGCAGCGTGCTCACCGCTCCACCCCGCTGCCGGGCGCGATGTCGCCGCGCGGGAGCGGCGGCTCGAACTCCTCGGCGTCGAACGCCGCCGTCGTGTACTCGCCGCCCACGCGGGCGTGAACCGGGTCGGTGAGGTCGGGCTCGCCGTGCACCTCGACCAGCGCGTCGGCGAACACCTCGGCGTCGTCCTGCGGGTCGTAACCGAGCGCCCGGGCGGCGGTGAGGTCCCACCAGTTGCGGGTGTTGGCCGACACGCCCCAGACGACGGCGAAGCCGGGGGAGGGCGCCCGAAGCGCGGCGTCGACGAGGCCGACCTGGTCGGAAGGGGACAGCCACGTCGAGAGTTGCCGCACCGTCGTCGGCTCGGGGAAGGCGCTGCCGATGCGCAGGCAGACCACGTCCAGGCCGTACCGGTCGACGTAGAGGGAGCCCAGCGCCTCCATCGCGACCTTGGAGACGCCGTAGTAGGTGTCCGGCCGCGGCGGGGCGTCCTCCTCGCGGAGCAGACCGGACGCCGGCCGCTCGGTGAACCCGGTGGCGTGGTTGCTGCTGGCCAGCACGACCCGCGGGACACCGGCCCGCCGTGCCGCCTCGAGCACGCAGTACGTGCCCTCGATGTTGGCGTGCGAGATCGCCGGCCAGGTCGACTCGCCGGAGATGCCGGCCAGGTGCACCACGGCCGAGGCGCCGTCGACGGCGTCCACCACCGCCGCCAGGTCGGTGACGTCGGCGACCACCTGCTCCTCGCCGGGCCGGGTGTCGGCGATCGGGACGACGTCCAGCGACCGCACCGCCCAGCCGCGCTCGGGCAGCCCGCCGCGCAGCACCGTGCCGATCCGCCCGGCCGCCCCCGTGACGAGCACCGGGCCGCTCATGGCAGCCGCCCCACGAACTGCACCAGGAACTCGCCCAGTCGGCCGGCCGCGGCCTTGCCCGCCGCCAGGACCTCCTCGTGGTCGAGCTTCTCGCCGGTGATCCCGGCGGCGGCGTTGGTGACCATCGACAGCCCCAGGACCTCCAGGCCCGCGGCGCGGGCGGCGATCGCCTCCAGCGCCGTGGACATGCCCACCAGGTCGGCGCCGAGGGTGCGCAGCATGCGGATCTCGGCCGGCGTCTCGTAGTGCGGCCCGGGCAGCGCCGCGTAGACGCCCTCGGTCAGCGTCGGGTCCAGCTCGCGGGCCAGCGCGCGCAGCCGTGCGGAGTACAGGTCGGTGAGGTCGACGAACGTGGCGCCGACCAGGGGCGAGCGCGCGGTCAGGTTCAGGTGGTCGCTGATGAGCACCGCCTGCCCGACCCGGTGCTCGCGAGCCAGCCCGCCGGCGGCGTTGGTGAGGACGACGCTCCGCACGCCGGCCGCGGCCGCCGTCCGGACGCCGTGGACCACCGGCTCGACGCCCCGGCCCTCGTAGAGGTGCGTGCGCCCGAGGAAGAGCAGCACCCGGCGGTCGCCGACCCGCACCGAGCGGACCTCCCCGCCGTGGCCGACCGCGGTCGGGGCGGCGAAGCCGGGCAGGTCGCCGATCGCGACGCTCGCCGCGGCGGCCCCGAAGGCGTCGGCGGCCGGGGCCCAGCCCGAGCCCATGACGATCGCGACGTCGTGGCCGTCGCCGAGGGCGGCGGTGAGGTCGCCGGCCGCCCGGGCGGCGAGTTGGGAGGGGTCGTTGACCGCAGGTGCACTCACGCACGGACGCTAACGCAGCGCCGGTCCCGGCGGCCCGCCTGCGCCGGTCCCGGCCGCGCTCGCACGGGGAGCCGGGCCCGGTGATCGTCCCTAGACTCCGCAGCGTGCAGATACCTTTCCGCTCCTCCGAGCGCGCCAGCCTGGGAGTCGAGTGGGAGCTGCAGCTCGTCGACCTGCAGACCCGGCAGCTGACCGCCGGCGCGGTGGAGATCCTCTCCGAGATCGCGCCCGACGGCGCCGAGGAGCACCCCAAGGCCAAGCACGAGCTGCTGCAGTCGACGATCGAGATCATCACCGGGGTCTGCACCACCGTCGCCGAGGCGAAGGCCGACCTGGCCGGCACGCTCGCCGAGGTGCGGGCCGCGGCCGAGCGGCGCGGGCTGGGGCTGATGTGCGCCGGCACCCACCCGATCACCGACTGGCAGACCCAGCAGATCTCGCCCAAGGAGCGCTACCTCCAGCTGGTCGAGAAGATGCAGTGGCTGGCCCGCCGGCTGCAGATCTTCGGCGTGCACGTGCACGTCGGCGTCCGGGCGCCGGAGAAGGCGATCCCGATCGTCAACGCCCTCACCCAGTACGTGCCGCACTTCCTCGCGCTGTCGGCGTCCTCCCCGTACTGGGTGGGTGCCGACACCGGGCTGGCCAGCGCCCGGTCGAAGGTCTTCGAGGGGATGCCGACCGCGGGGCTGCCGTACCAGCTGTCCGGCTGGGACCGGTTCGAGCAGTACATGGAGACGCTGATCTCCACCCACGCCATCGAGAGCGTCCGCGAGGTGTGGTGGGACATCCGCCCCCACCCCGACTTCGGCACCGTCGAGCTGCGCATCTGCGACGGGCTGCCGACCCTCGACGAGATCGGCGCGGTGGCCGCGCTGTCCCAGTGCCTGGTCGAGCAGTTCGACCGCGAGCTCGACCGCGGGTACACCCTGCCCGTGCCGGCCGGCTGGGTGCTGCGGGAGAACAAGTGGCGGGCGGCCCGCTACGGCCTGGACGCCGACATCGTCGTCGACGAGAAGGGCACCGTCCGGCCCGTGCGGCAGGCGATCAGCGACCTGGTCGAGGACCTCGAGCCCACCGCCCGGCGGCTCGGCTGCGAGGCCGAGCTCGCCGACGTCCACCGGGTCCTCGCCGTCGGCGCCTCCTACCAGCGGCAGCGCGCGGTGGCCGCCGCCCACGACGGTGACCTGTGCGCCGTCGTCGACAGCCTGCTCGCGGAGCTGCGGGACGGCCTGCCCGCCCCCGACCCCGCCGGCGCCGCCGGGGGACGCCCGGCATGACGGAGTTCCCGGAGAAGCTGGGGACGGCGGTCGACGAGTGGACCGCCGACCGGAACCAGCAGCTCATCGCGGTCCGCCGGCACCTGCACGCCCACCCCGAGCTGGCGTTCGCCGAGTTCGAGACGACGTCCTTCCTCGAGCAGCGGCTGCGCGACGCGGGCCTGCAGCCCCGGCGGCTGCCGACCGGGACCGGGCTGGTCGTGGAGGTCGGCTCCGGCGACCCGGTCGTGGTGCTGCGGGCCGACATCGACGCGCTGCCGCTGCCCGACCTCAAGGACGCCCCGTACGCCTCCACCCGCGAGGGCACCTGCCACGCGTGCGGGCACGACGTGCACACCACCGTCGTCCTCGGCGTCGCCCTGGCGCTGGCCAGCCTCGACGGCCTGCCGGGCACGGTCCGGTGCGTGTTCCAGCCGGCCGAGGAGACGGTGCCCGGTGGCGCCACCGAGGTGGTCGCCGCCGGCGTGCTCGACGGCGCCTCCCGGGCGTTCGCGCTGCACTGCGACCCCTCGATCCCGGCGGGCACGGTCGGGCTGCGCACCGGCTCGATCACCGCCGCCTGCGACCGCATGGACGTCACGCTGACCGGTCCCGGCGGGCACACCGCCCGGCCCCAGCTGACCGTGGACCTGGTCGACGCCCTCGGCCGGCTGATCACCGACCTGCCTGCGCTGCTGTCCCGGCAGGTCGACCCGCGCGCCGGCATGTCCCTGGTGTGGGGCGCGGTCAACGCCGGGGTGGCGGCCAACGCCATCCCGCAGCGCGGCCACCTGCGCGGCACGGTGCGCGTGCTCGACCGGGACACCTGGCAGGACGCCGAGGCGCTGCTGCGCTCGCTGGTCGGGCGGGTGGCCGCCACGACCGGCGCCGAGGTGGACGTCGACTACATCCGGGGGGTGCCGCCGGTGGTCAACGACCCGCGGGCGGTCGCGCTGATGCGCTCGGCGGCGCTGGAGACGGTCGGCGGCGAGGGGCTGCAGCTGTCCCCGCAGAGCATGGGCGGGGAGGACTTCGGCTGGTTCGCCGACGTGCTGCCCATCGCGTTGGCCCGGCTGGGTACGCACGGTGGCGGTGCCCCGCTGGACCTGCACCGGGGGACCTTCGACGTCGACGAGCGGGCGATCGGGGTGGGTGTGCGGCTGATGGCCCGCACCGCCCTGCACGCGCTGGCCGCCGACGCGGGGACCCCGCCGCCCGGTCCGTCGCCGCACCCCGGCCGCGCGGACACGGGCAAGCGCCGGTAGAGACTGTCGCTCCTCGACCCGAGAAGGGGGACCCGACGATGCGTTCACCCGAGCAGGAGCCCGCCCACCCCGGTGACGCCGAGGTGCCCGCCGAGCACGAGGTCCCCGAGGACCTGCGGCTCGCGGGCGAGTTCCCGGCCGTCACCCGCGACCAGTGGCGCGACCTCGTCGCCGGCGTGCTGCGGAAGGCCGGCCGCGAGGACCTCCCCGACCCGGTCGAGGACGCCCTCCGCCGTCCGGTGGCCACCGGCGTGAGCGTCGCCCCGCTGTACACCGCCGAGGACGTCGGCGACCTGCCCGGCGCGGTCGGCGTCCCGGGGCTGCCGCCGTTCGTCCGCGGCGGGCGCGCCGGGGGCGCGAGCAGCGACGTGCCCGGTGGCTGGGACGTCCGCCAGCGGCACGCGGACCCCGACGTCGCGGTCACCCGCGAGGCGATCGCCGCGGACCTGGAGAACGGCGTCACCTCGCTGTGGCTGGTGCTCGGCGAGGGCGCGATCCCGGTCGAGGCGCTCGGCGAGGTGCTCACCGACGTGCTGCTGGACCTCGCACCGGTGACGGTGTCGGGGGGACCGGCGGCAGCGGAGGCGTTCCTGGCCCTGGTGGAGGGCCGCACCGACCTGGCGCCCGGCGGCTCGCTGGGCCTGGACCCGCTCGGGCTGCACGCCGCGTCCGGGGAGGCACAGGACCTCTCCGGCCTGGCCGACGTCGCCCGCCGGGCGATGGCCCACCCCGGTCTGCGCACGGTGGTCGTCGACGGCACGGTGTTCGCCGACGCGGGCGGCAGCGTCGTCGAGGAGCTGGGCTGCGCGCTGGCCGCCGGGGTGGCCTACCTGCGGGCGCTGACCGACGGCGGCCTGTCGGTGGACGAGGCGTTCGGCCAGCTGGAGTTCCGCCTCTCGGCGCCGGCCGACCAGTTCACGACGATCGCCGGGCTGCGCGCCGCCCGGCGGCTGTGGGACCGGGTCGGCGAGGTCAGCGGCGCCGCGCCCGACGTCCGCGCCCAGCGCCAGCACGCCGTCACCTCCTCGGTCATGACCACCAGGCACGACCCGTGGGTCAACATGCTGCGGACGACGGTCGCCTGCTTCGCCGCCGGCGTGGGCGGCGCCGACGTCGTGACCGTGCAGCCCTTCGACGCCGCTCTCGGCCTGCCCGACGCCTTCTCCCGCCGGATCGCCCGCAACACCCAGGCCCTGCTGGTCGAGGAGGGCCACCTGGCCCGCGTGCTCGACCCCGCCGGCGGCTCCTGGTACGTCGAGTCGCTCACCGACGACCTGGCCCGCGCCGCGTGGGAGTGGTTCACCGAGATCGAGCGGGCCGGCGGGCTGGCCGCGGCGCTGGACTCCGGGCTGGTCCGCGACCGGCTGGCCGCGGCCTGGGCCACCCGCGCCGAGCGGCTGGCGCACCGCAAGGACCCGATCACCGGCGTCAGCGAGTTCCCCAACCTCGCCGAGCAGCTGCCCGAGCGGCGGCCGGCGGCAGTCGCGCAGCCCTCCGGCGGACTGCCCCGGCTGCGCGCCGCGCAGGAGTTCGAGGAGCTGCGCGACCGCGCCGACGCGGCAGCGGAGCGGCCGCGGGTCTACCTGGCCACGATCGGCCCGGTGGCCCGGCACACCGCGCGGGCGACCTTCGCGGCCAACCTGTTCCAGGCGGGCGGGCTGGCCACGCCGTCCGGCGACGGGGCGAACGGCCTCGCCGACGCCGGGACGACGGTGGCCTGCATCTGCGGCACCGACCGCGACTACGGCGAGTCTGCAGCGGCCCTCGCCGAAGAGCTGCACGCGGCCGGTGCCACGCAGGTGTGGCTGGCCGGGAAGCCGTCGCTGGGTGTGGACGGCGTCGACGGGTACGTGTACGCCGGGTGTGACGCGCTCGACGTCCTCCGCACGGTCCACGAGCAGTTGGGAGTTCCGGCATGAGCACGATCCCCGACTTCGGCGGCGTCGACCTGGGGCGCCCATCGGCCGGCCCCTCGGCGGACGACTGGGCCAAGCGGTTCGAGGAGACCACCGGGCGCAGCGTGGCGGAGGCGACCTGGGAGACGCCCGAGGGCATCGCCGTCCCGCCGCTGTACACGCCGGCCGACCTCGAGGGCCTGGACTTCCTGCAGACCCTCCCCGGGCTGCCGCCGTTCCTGCGCGGCCCCTACCCGACGATGTACACGACCCAGCCGTGGACGATCCGCCAGTACGCCGGCTTCTCCACCGCGGCGGCGTCCAACGCGTTCTACCGGCGCAACCTCGCCGCCGGGCAGAAGGGCCTGTCGATCGCCTTCGACCTGCCCACCCACCGCGGTTACGACTCCGACCACCCGCGCGTGGTCGGCGACGTCGGCATGGCCGGGGTGGCCGTCGACTCGATCCTGGACATGCGGCAGCTGTTCGACGGCATCCCGCTGGACCGGATGAGCGTCTCGATGACCATGAACGGCGCGGTGCTGCCGGTGATGGCGCTCTACATCCTCGCCGCGGAGGAGCAGGGGGTGGCGCCCGCGCAGCTGGCCGGGACCATCCAAAACGACATCCTCAAGGAGTTCATGGTCCGCAACACCTACATCTACCCGCCCAAGCCGTCGATGCAGATCGTCAGCGACATCTTCGCGTTCACCTCGCAGCAGATGCCGCGGTTCAACTCGATCTCCATCTCCGGCTACCACATCCAGGAGGCCGGGGCGACGGCCGACCTGGAGCTGGCCTACACGCTGGCCGACGGGGTGGAGTACGTGCAGGCGGGCAAGGGCGCGGGGCTGGACGTCGACGCGTTCGCACCGCGGCTCTCCTTCTTCTGGGCGATCGGCATGAACTTCTTCATGGAGGTCGCCAAGCTGCGGGCCGGCCGGCTGCTGTGGGCCCGGCTGATGAAGGAGGCCGGCGCGCAGAACCCCAAGTCGCTGTCGCTGCGCACCCACTCGCAGACCTCGGGTTGGTCGCTGACCGCGCAGGACGTGTTCAACAACGTCGTCCGCACCTGCCTGGAGGCGATGGCCGCCACCCAGGGGCACACCCAGTCGCTGCACACCAACGCCCTCGACGAGGCGCTGGCCCTGCCGTCGGACTTCTCCGCCCGGATCGCCCGCAACACCCAGCTGCTGCTGCAGCAGGAGTCGGGCACGACGCGGGTCATCGACCCGTGGGGCGGGTCGGCCTACGTGGAGAAGCTCACCTACGACCTGGCCCGCCGCGCCTGGGCGCACATCCAGGAGGTCGCCGAGCACGGCGGCATGGCCCAGGCCATCGACGACGGCATCCCGAAGTTGCGCATCGAGGAGGCCGCGGCCCGCACCCAGGCACGCATCGACTCCGGCCGGCAGCCGGTGATCGGCGTCAACAAGTACCGGGTCGAGGCCGACGAGGCGATCGAGGTGCTGCGGGTCGACAACGCCGACGTCCTGGCCCAGCAGAAGGCCAAGCTCGAGGAGCTGCGCGCCTCCCGGGACGCCGCGGCGGTGCAGGACGCGCTGCGCCGGCTCACCGATGCGGCGCGGGCGGCCGCCGAGGGGCGGCGGGGGAGCGAGCTGGACGCGAACCTGCTGAAGCTCGCCGTGGACGCCGCGCGGGCCAAGGCGACCGTCGGGGAGATCTCCGACGCGCTGGAGGAGGTCTACGGGCGGCACGCCGGCCAGGTGCGCACCATCTCGGGTGTGTACCGCGAGGAGGCGGGAGCATCGGGCCCCATGGAGGAGACCCGGCGGATGGCCGAGGCGTTCGCCGAGGCCGAGGGACGCCGTCCCCGCATCCTGGTCGCGAAGATGGGCCAGGACGGCCACGACCGCGGCCAGAAGGTGATCGCGACCGCCTTCGCCGACCTCGGGTTCGACGTCGACGTCGGCCCGCTGTTCCAGACGCCGGAGGAGGTCGCCCGGCAGGCGGTGGAGGCCGACGTCCACGTCGTCGGCGTCTCGTCGCTGGCCGCGGGGCACCTCACGCTGGTGCCGGCGCTCAAGGAGGCGCTGGCCGAGCTCGGGGCGGAGGACGTGGTCATCGTCGTCGGCGGGGTCATCCCGCCCGACGACGTGCCGAGGCTGAAGGAGATGGGCGCGGCCGAGGTGTTCCTGCCCGGCACGGTCATCGCCGAGGCGGCGCAGGGGCTGCTGCGGACGCTGTCCTCGCGCCTCGGGCACTGATGGCGGCTCACGGTGGGGCAGAAATGGCCATCTCCGCCCCTCGGGGCCGCCCGGTCGACGTCCCGGCGCTGGTCGAGGGGGTCCTCGCCGGTAACCGCCGGGCCGTGGCGCGGGCGATCACGCTGGTCGAGTCCCAGCGTGCCGACCACCGGGAGAGTGCGCAGCAGCTGCTCGTCGAGCTGCTGCCGCACACCGGCTCGGCGCGCCGGGTCGGCATCAGCGGGGTCCCCGGTGTCGGCAAGTCGACCTTCATCGACGCGCTCGGCGTGACGCTCACCGCCGCTGGGTCGCGCGTCGCCGTGCTCGCCGTCGACCCGTCGTCCGCCCGCTCCGGCGGGTCGATCCTCGGGGACAAGACGCGCATGGCCCGGCTGTCGGTCGACCCGGCCGCGTTCATCCGGCCGTCGCCGACGTCCGGCACGCTCGGCGGGGTCGCGGAGGCCACGCGGGAGTCGATGGTGGTCGTGGAGGCCGCCGGCTACGACGTCGTCCTGGTGGAGACCGTCGGCGTCGGGCAGTCGGAGGTCACCGTCGCGGAGATGGTCGACTCGTTCCTGTTCCTGACCCTGGCCCGCACCGGCGACCAGCTGCAGGGCATCAAGCGCGGGATCCTCGAGATCGCCGACGTCATCGCGGTGAACAAGGCCGACGGGCCGGGCGCCGTCGACGCGCGGCGGGCGGCGCGGGAGCTGGCCGGGGCGATCCGGATGCTGCGCGGCCACGTCGAGGGGGGCTGGGACGTCCCGGTGCTCACCTGCGCCGGGCTGACCGGCGAGGGGCTGGACGCGGTCTGGGCCAAGCTGGTCGAGCACCAGGAGCGGATGAAGGCCTCCGGCGAGTTCGAGGAGCGCCGCCGCACCCAGCAGGTGCGCTGGACCTGGCACCTGGTCCGCGACGGACTCGAGCACCGGCTGCGGGCGCACCCCGGCATCCGGTCGGCCGCGCCCGAGCTGGAGAAGGCGGTGCTGGCGGGGGAGCTGACCCCGGCTCTGGCCGCGCAGCAGCTGCTGGAGACCTTCCTCGCCGCCCCTGCTTCCCGCGATCATGGCGCCACGACCATCGTGGGGCCTCCCGGAGTGGTCCTGGCGCCATGATCGCGGAGGGAGTGCACAGGTCGGGGCGGGATCCACAGATCACCGTGGCCCGGTCCCGGCCGGCGGTCGAGCCGCGACGGTCGGCGGGTGGACCGCGGGCTCGCACGGACAGCTGACCGACAAGGCGGGGTCTTCACCCGGGAGCAGGCCCTGATGGTCTGCTCATCGGCGCAGATCCGCGCCGCCCTCCGCCGCGGGCTGTGGCGGCCGACCCCGTGGCGTGGCGTCTACGTGGACGGGGACGTGCCGGACGACCCGACGTCCCTGATCCGGGCCGCGTCGCTCTGGCTGGGCGGCGACCTGGTGGCCTGCCACGACACCGCGGCCTGGCTGTGGGGCTTCGACCCGCGCTCCGAGGAGGCTGCGCGGCAGGCGCCGCTGCACTTCCTCGGCCCCGCGGACGTCGACAACCGGCGCCTGTCAGGGATCCGGGTCCACCCGTCGTCCCTGGGTACGGACGACGCCGTGCTCGTGGACGGCGTCTGGTGCACCCCGCCCGCGCGGACTGCGTGCGACGTCGTCCGGCTCGGCGCTCCGATCGACGGGCTGGCCACCCTGGACGCCGCTCTGCGGAGTGGCACGTGCACCCGAGCTGCGCTGGTGGAGGTGTGTGCCCGGCAGCGCGGACTGCGCGGCGTCGTCCGACTCAGCCGGCTGATCCCCCTCGCCGACCCGTTGGCGGAGTCACCGATGGAGTCACGGATGCGCTGGCGGTTCCTGGCCGCCGGGCTGCCGGCTCCCCGGGTGCAGGTGGAGGTCGGCGACGGTCGCCGTCTCCACAGGCTCGACATGGGGTGGGACGAGCAGTTCGTCGGTGCGGAGTTCGACGGGCTCGAAGCCCACATGACGAGGCAGCAGCTGGCCGCGGACCGGGATCGGCACAACTGGCTGACCGAGCGCGGTGGACGTTGTTGCACTTCACCGCAGTCGACGTCTACCGCCAGCACGGACGGATGGTGGAGACGGTGGCGCGGCACCTGGGCGACCCTCGTCGGACGATCATGGTGCTGTGACCAGCGAACGGGGCCGCGAACTGGTCACGGCGCCATGATCGCGGGGAAGGGGTGGGGTCAGACGCCGGTGGAGCGGCACTCCCGGGAGCGCAGCTCGGTCAGGTAGTCGTCGGGGGCGCCGGCGGACTCCGCGGCGTCGGCGAGTGCGCCCAGGTAGCGCGCCGAGGGGAGGCCGCCCTCGAACGCGTCGAGCACGTAGACGTAGGCCACCTGGTCGCCGGTCAGGGTGTGCACCCGCAGGTGCAGCTTGCGGTAGAGCCCGAGGTCGGCGCCCTCCCACGCGTCCAGCGCCCGCTCGTCGGCCTCGGTGAGGTCGTAGAGGGCCACGAAGACGCCGGGGGTCAGCGCCTCACCGGGCGGGGCGCCCGGGGGCAGGCTGTCGTCGGGGACGAGGGTCGCCAGCGCGCCGTCCCACCCGTACTCCTCGGCCCCGAAGGTCAGCCGCCAGCCGCGGATCCACCCGGTACCGGTGTGCGGGGAGGAGGGGCAGCGCCGGAGCATCTGTGCGGGGTCCATGTTCGACCCGTACGCGGCGTAGAGGCCCATCGCCTGGCGAGCCTAGTTCGTGTGGCACGTCCCTCCCCGGGGGATGGCGCGCGGCGTCCCCGGCAACGGGGAGAATGAGCCCGCACGTGTCCGCCCCGCACCCCTGAGGACCCTCATGACCCGCATCGTGATCATCGGCGGCGGTCCCGCCGGCTACGAGGCCGCGCTGGTCGCCGCATCGCTCGGTGCGCAGGTCACCGTCGTCGAGCGGGACGGCGTCGGCGGGGCCAGCGTGCTCACCGACTGCGTCCCCTCCAAGACCTTCATCGCCTCGGCCGGCGCGATGACCAACGTGCGCGACTCCGCCGCCCTGGGCGTGCAGGGCGCCGAGCTGGCGGCGGTGGGCATCGACCTCGGCGCGGTCAACCAGCGGGTCAAGGGGCTCGCGGTCGCGCAGTCGGCCGACATCAAGGCGCGGCTGGTGGGCGAGGGCGTGCGCGTGCTCCCCGGCGGCGGCCGCATGGCCGACGACGTCCGCGGCCTGGTCGAGCACCGGGTCGAGGTGGTGGACGACGAGGGCGCGGTGACCGAGACCCTCGAGGCCGACGTCGTCCTCATCGCCACCGGCGCCGACCCGCGCGTGCTGCCCGGCGCCGAGCCCGACCACGAGCGGATCCTCGACTGGCGGGACGTCTACGAGCTGCAGGACATGCCCGAGCACCTGGTCGTCGTCGGCTCGGGGGTCACCGGCGCGGAGTTCGCCTCCGGCTACCTGGAGGCCGGCGTCCCGGTCACCCTGGTCTCCTCCCGCGACCGGGTGCTGCCCGGCGAGGACTCCGACGCCGCCGAGGTGCTCGAGCAGGTGTTCCAGTCCCGCGGCGGGCGGCTGGAGCGCGGCCGGGCCGCCGGCGTGCGGCGCACCGAGAAGGGCGTCTCGGTCGAGCTGACCGACGGCCGCACCGTCGACGGCTCGCACGCGCTGATGACCGTGGGCACCGTGCCCAACACCGCGGGGCTCAACCTCGAGCAGTGCGGGGTGGAGCTGGCGCCCTCCGGTCACGTCGTCGTCGACCGCGTCTCGCGCACCAGCGTGCCCGGCATCTACGCCGCCGGTGACGTCACCGGCGTCTTCCAGCTGGCCTCGGTGGCGGCGAT
The DNA here is from genome assembly GCF_054050075.1 of Geodermatophilus sp. SYSU D00965. NCBI lineage: Bacteria > Bacillati > Actinomycetota > Actinomycetes > Geodermatophilales > Geodermatophilaceae > Geodermatophilus > Geodermatophilus sp. SYSU D00965. Next base: position 191,351 of record NZ_JBJGYQ010000005.1, read on the forward strand.
GCAGGGCCGGATCGCCATGTGGCACGCCCTCGGTGAGGCGGTCACCCCGATCCGGCTGAAGACCGTGGCGGCCAACGTCTTCACCCACCCGGAGATCGCCACCGTCGGCGTGCAGGAGAAGTCGCTGCCCGAGGACGCGCAGATCGACGTCGTCCGGCTGCCGCTGGCCACCAACGCGCGGGCCAAGATGGCCGACATGCGCGACGGCTTCGTCAAGCTGTTCGCGCGGCAGGCGACCGGTGTCGTCGTCGGCGGGGTGGTCGTCGCGCCCGGTGCGTCCGAGCTGATCCTGCCGATCGCCCTGGCGGTCACCAAGGGGCTCACGGTCAGCGACCTGGCGCACACCTTCGCGATCTACCCCTCGCTGTCCGGCTCGATCACCGAGGCCGGACGGCGGCTGATGGGAGCCGACGCGCTCGCATGAGGCCACTGGGGTCGTCGGGGACACGCGAGCGGCCTGCTGGGCGGATGGGACACCCGCGACGGATGTGACAGCGGTTTCGGCTGGATTCCCCGCCGCCGGTGCCGAGGGGGGCCGGGGCCGCCGATGGGGTAGGAGATGCACTCCTCCCCGAACCCCCGCCGCCTCCGCGCGGTCGCCGCTGTGGCGACCGCGGCCGTCGTCTCCCTCGCGCTGCCGCTGACGACGGCGCGGGCCGACGAGCCCGGCGACACCGTCGTCGGTGAGCTGGTGCAGGCCTGGCCGGAGACCGACCTGGCCGGTTCCCCCGCGGTGGCCGACGCTGCCGAGGGCCACGCCGCCGAGGCGCCGCTGAGCTGGGTCGAGACCGAGGCCGGCGAGGCCGTGCGCGTGCCCACCGACGCCGTCGCCGACCTGCCCGTGGGGTCGACCGTCGAGGTGACCGTGGGGGACCGCCTGGCCGACGCCGCCGGGGCGGAGGGCTACGAGGCCGCCCGCGACGTCCTCGACGCCGAGGTGGTCGAGGAGGCGCCGGAGCACACCGCCGCCCGCAGCGCGTCCCTCACCAACCGGGTCACCGTGGCGCTGGTGGTGCCGGCCGGAGGGACCGAGGACGGGACGACGCCGGCCCAGGTCGCGGCCGCCGTCGACGGGCCGGTCGCGGACTTCTGGGCCGAGCAGACCGCCGGCGCCGTCTCCCTCGGTGTCGACGAGACCCACGACTGGATCCGCACCGCCGCGGGCTGCTCGGACCCCACCGCGCTGTGGAACGAGGTCGCCGACCGGATCGGCTTCCGGTCCGGGCCGGGCCGCCACCTGCTGCTCTACGTGAGCAGCCTCCCGCAGCAGCTGCCCGGCTGCTCCTACGCCCTCGGCCAGGTCGGCTCGGGCCCGGGCGCGGGCGGGCGTCTCTACGTCCGCGACGTGCTGCCGTCGGTGATCGCCCACGAGCTGGGCCACAACTTCGGCCTGGGGCACTCCTCCGGCCACCAGTGCGACGCCGCCGTCGAGACCGGCACCTGCCGCACCGCGTCCTACCGGGACTACTACGACGTCATGGGCGCCTCCTGGGCCTCCATGGGCGCCCTGAACGCCCCGCAGGCGGCGCTGCTCGGCGTCCTGCCCGCATCGGCCCAGGCGGCCGTCGCGGCCGGCGCCCCGGCCACCACCGTGACCCTCGCGCCGCTGTCCGGCCGGCAGGGCACCCGCGCCGTCCGGCTGACCGACCCCGAGGGCGCCACCTACTGGCTGGAGTACCGCGCCGCCACGGGGCGCGACGCATGGCTGGGCACCGCGGAGAACCTGTTCGACCTCCAGTCCGGCGTCCTGCTGCACCGCGCCGGCGCGCTGCCCGACACCGCCCTGCTCCTCGACGGCACCCCGGCGGCCGCCGGGCACTGGGACGACGACCTGCAGGCGGCGCTGCCGGTGGGCGTGCCCGTGCCGGTCTCCGGTGGCGACCTCACGGTCACCGTGGACGCGGTCACCGCGGCCGGCGCCACCGTCACGGTGACCGGCGCGGCCGGGGACGCCGTCGCGACGACCCCGCTGCCGGAGGAGCCGTCCGGAGCGGAGCCCGAGGTGCTGCCGGGCACCCCGGAGCGCGCCGCGGCCCCTGCCGCCGCGGGCCCCGACACCGACGGCGCCTCCGGCGCCGGGACGCCCGGGACGCTGCTCGGCACCCCCACCTCCGCCGGGGCGCCGCTCCTGGCCGACGCGTTGCAGACGGTCGACGTCGCGACGGCGGCGCAGACCTCGCGCAACGGCGGCTGGCCGCTGCCGGCCCTCGCGGCCGGCGGCCTCGGCGCGGTCGCGCTCGCCGGCTGGACGCTCGCCCGGCTCCGGGCCCGCGGCTGAGCACAGGATCGACGCGGGCCGACCGACGACGAGGGCCCGGAACCGGTTGTCCGGTCCCGGGCCCTCGGGGTGTCTCGGGGACTACTCGGCGTCGGCGATCGTGCAGATCACCGCACCGCTGGTGACGGTGGCGCCCACCTCGGCCGACAGGCCGGTCACCGTGCCGGCCTTGTGGGCGGCGATCGGCTGCTCCATCTTCATCGCCTCGAGGACGACGACGAGGTCGCCCTCGGCCACGGTGTCCCCGTCGGAGACGGCGACCTTGACGATCGTCCCCTGCATCGGGCTGGTGAGGGCGTCGCCGGAGGCGGCCGAGCCGCCGTGCCCGCCGCTGCGCCGGCGGGGCTTGGCGCCCGGCGCCGCGGCGGGGGCACCGCCGCCGGCGGCCAGCCCGGCGGGCAGGGACACCTCGAGCCGGCGTCCGCCGACCTCGACGACGACGGTCTGGCGCTCCTCCGGCTCGCCGTGCTCGGCGGGGGCGGCGGAGTACGGCGGGACCTGGTTGTCCCACTCGGTCTCGATCCAGCGGGTGTGCACCGTGAACGGCTCGCTGGTGAACGCCTCGTCGCGGACGACGGCCCGGTGGAACGGGACGACCGTCGGCATGCCCTCGACGACCAGCTCGTCCAGGGCGCGGCGGGCGCGCTGCAGCGCCTGCTCGCGGGTGGCGCCGGTGACGATGAGCTTGGCCAGCATCGAGTCGAAGGCCCCGGCCACCTCACCGCCGGTCTCCACGCCGGAGTCCCACCGCACGCCCGGGCCCTGCGGGATCTCCAGCCGCTGCACCGGGCCGGGAGCGGGCATGAAGTTGCGCCCGGCGTCCTCGGCGTTGATCCGGAACTCGATGCTGTGCCCGCGCGGGGTGGGGTCCTCGGTGACGTCGAGGGCCAGCCCGTCGGCGATGCGGAACTGCTCGCGGACCAGGTCGATGCCGCTGGTCTCCTCGCTGACCGGGTGCTCCACCTGCAGCCGGGTGTTGACCTCCAGGAAGGAGATCGACCCGTCGGCGCCGACGAGGTACTCGACGGTCCCGGCGCCGTGGTAGCCGGCCTCCCGGCAGATCGCCTTGGCCGACTCGTGGATGCGCGCCCGCTGCTCGTCGGTCAGGAACGGCGCGGGCGCCTCCTCGACCAGCTTCTGGTTGCGGCGCTGCAGCGAGCAGTCGCGGGTGCCGACGACGACCACGTTGCCGTGGGTGTCGGCGAGCACCTGGGCCTCCACGTGCCGCGGCTTGTCCAGGAACCGCTCGACGAAGCACTCGCCGCGGCCGAAGGCGGAGACCGCCTCGCGGACCGCGGAGTCGAACAGCTCGGGGATCTCCTCCTTGGTGCGGGCCACCTTGAGACCGCGGCCGCCACCGCCGAAGGCGGCCTTGATGGCCACCGGGAGGCCGTGCTCCTCGGCGAAGGCGAGGACCTCGTCGGCGCCGGAGACCGGGTCCTTGGTGCCCGGCACCAGCGGCGCACCGGCCTTGGTGGCGATGTGCCGGGCCTGCACCTTGTCGCCCAGCGCGATGATCGCCTCGGGGGAGGGGCCGATCCAGGTCAGCCCCGCGTCGATGACCGCCCGCGCGAAGTCGGCGTTCTCGGAGAGGAAGCCGTACCCGGGGTGGATCGCGTCGGCGCCGGACTGCGCGGCGGCCTGGAGGATCTTGTCGATGACCAGGTACGAGTCGCCGGGCGTCGTCCCGCCGAGGGCGAACGCCTCGTCGGCCATCCGCACGTGCAGCGCATCGCGGTCGGGCTCGGCGTAGACGGCGACGCTGGTCAGCCCCGCGTCCTTGCACGCGCGCGCGACGCGCACGGCGATCTCGCCGCGGTTGGCGATCAGGACCATCTGCACGGGTCCTCCTCCTCCGGTTGTCGAGCCGCTCGACTGTAGCCAGCGGGGCGCCGCCGACACTCCCGCAGGGTGGACCGCCGCGCCCGGACCGGGCCCGGTCGCCGCGCCGGTCGCCTAGCCTGCGGCGATGACCTCCCGAGGGGCCTGGGTGCAGCGACCGCCCGACGACGTCCCCCCGCTGAACGCCGGCTTCGACGGGCGGCCCGACGAGTACGACGACCTGCGCGCCACCGGCCACATGGCCCGGCGGCGGGCCGACCACTTCGACCGGCTGCTCGCCGCGGTCCCGGGCCGGGTGCTGGAGGTCGGCTGCGGCACCGGCACGCTGCTGCGCGAGCTGGCGACCCGTCACCCCGCCCGCACGTTCGTGGGCGTCGAGCCGCTGCCCAACTACGTCGACTACGCCCGGCGGCGCGCGGAGGCGGCGGGGCTGGACAACGTGCGGTTCGTGGTCGGCACGGGGGAGACCCTCACCGACGCCGTCCCCGCCGGCTCCGCGGACCTGGTGATCAGCGTCGACGCCCTGCACCACGTGACCGACCTGGACCGGGTCCTCGCGCAGGTGCGGGCGGTGAGCTCCCCGTCGGCCCGATGGCGGGCGATGGAGCCCAACCGCGTGCACCCCTACGTCTGGGCCTACCACGTGCTCACGCCCGGGGAGCGGACCTTCCCGGTCCGCGACTTCCTCCGGCGGGCGCGGGCCGGGGGCTGGCAGCCGGCGGGTCGCGAGAACCTCTACCTCTACCCGAGCGGGGTGCGCCGGGTCCCCGCGTGGGCCGAGCGGCTCGAGCGCCGCCTGGAGCGCCTGCGGCCCGTCGCCGGTGCCGTCGTCCTCGACCTGGTCCGGGCCGACCCGGTCAGCGGCGCCAGAGGTCGGTGATCGTCAGCCCGCGCTTGGCCAGCTGGGTGCGCAGGGTCGCCAGGGACAGGCCGACCACGGCCGCGGGGTCGCCGTCCACCCGGCGGACGAACGGTGCTCCCAGCCCGTCGAGGGTGAACGCGCCGGCCACGGCCAGCGGCTCCCCGGTCGCCAGGTAGGCCTCGATCTCCTGCGGCGTCGGCGTGGCGAAGTGGACCGAGGTCGACACGACGGCGACGTCCCGGCTCACCACCCGGCCGTCCTGGACGTCGAACAGCGCCTGCCCGGTGTGCAGCACGCCGCTCTTGCCGCTCATCCGCTGCCAGCGGTCGCGCGCGTCCCGGGCGTCGGCCGGCTTGCCCAGCGCCTGCCCGCGGAACTCCAGCAGCGAGTCGGCGCCGACGACGAGCGCGTCGGTCTCCTGCTTGGCGACCGCGCCGGCCTTGGCAGCCGCCAGGAGCGCGACCTTCTCACCCACCCGCGGAGCCGTCACGGCCGACTCGTCGACGTCGCTGACGACGACCTCGGGGGTGAGGCCGGCCTGCCGCAGCAGCGTCAGCCGCGCCGGGGACGCCGACGCGAGCACCAGCCGACGATCGACACTCATGCGAACCTCCCTGCGGCGCGCCAGCCGCCGGGGCCGGGGCGCAGTGGTGTGCGGTGGGCGTCGCCGAACGCGGCCCAGGCCCCGACCGGGGCGGGCCGGCGGCGGAGCCGCCGCTGCGACAGCGCGGCGACGGCGACGGTGAGGGCGGCGAGCTCCTCGGGACTGGGCTCGCCCTTGACGACCCGCAGGAGCGGGCCGGCCGGGGACGACGATGTCACAGCGGGATGTTCCCGTGCTTCTTCGGGGGCAACGTCTGCCGCTTGTTGGCCAGGAGCCGCAGTCCCTTGGTGATCTCGATGCGGGTCTCCGACGGCCGGATCACCTGGTCGACGTACCCACGGTCGGCCGCGATGTACGGGGACAGCAGCGCGTCCTCGTACTCGGTGATCAGCTCCGCCCGGCGGGCGTCGGGGTCGTCGGCCTCGGCCAGCTCGCGCCGGTAGAGGATGTTCACCGCGCCCTGCGCGCCCATGACCGCGATCTGCGCCGTCGGCCAGGCCAGGTTGAGGTCGGCGCCGAGGTGCTTGGAGCCCATGACGTCGTAGGCGCCGCCGTAGGCCTTGCGGGTGATGACGGTGATCTTCGGGACGGTCGCCTCGGCGTAGGCGTAGATCAGCTTCGCGCCGCGGCGGATGATCCCCTCCCACTCCTGGGAAGTGCCGGGCAGGAAGCCGGGGACGTCGACGAAGGTCAGCACCGGGATGTTGAAGGCGTCGCAGGTGCGCACGAACCGCGCCGCCTTCTCGCTGGCGTCGATGTCCAGGGTGCCGGCGAACTGGGTGGGCTGGTTGGCCACGACGCCGACCGGGCGGCCCTCGACCCGGCCGAAGCCGACCACGATGTTCGGGCCGAACAGCGGCTGCACCTCGAGGAACTCGCCGTCGTCGAGGACGTGCTGGACGACGGTGTGCATGTCGTAGGGCGTGTTGGCCGAGTCCGGGATGAAGGTGTCCAGCTCCCGGTCGTCGTCGGTGACGCCGTCGGGCGTGGTGTCGACCGGGGCCACCTCGAGGGCCGGGAGCGGGTCGAGGTTGTTGCTGGGCAGGTAGGAGAGCAGCGCCTTGACGTAGTCCAGCGCGTCGGCCTCGTCCTCGGCCAGGTAGTGCGCCACCCCGGACTTGGTGTTGTGCGTGCGGGCGCCGCCGAGCTCCTCGAGCGTGACGTCCTCCCCGGTGACCGTCTTCACCACGTCCGGGCCGGTGATGAACATCTGGCTGGTCTTGTCCACCATCACCACGAAGTCGGTGAGCGCAGGGGAGTAGACGTGCCCGCCGGCGGCGGCGCCCATGACCAGCGAGATCTGCGGGATGACGCCGGAGGCGTGCACGTTGCGGCGGAAGATCTCCGCGTACAGGCCGAGGGAGACCACGCCCTCCTGGATCCGCGCGCCACCGCCCTCGTTGATGCCGATGACCGGGCAGCCGTTGCGCATGGCCAGGTCGAGCACCTTGACGATCTTCTCGCCGTAGACCTCGCCGAGGCTGCCCCCGAAGACGGTCACGTCCTGGGAGAAGACGCACACCGGCCGGCCGTCGACGGTGCCGTAGCCGGTGACGACGCCGTCCCCGAAGGGGCGCCGGTCGTCCATGCCGAAGTTGGTGGAGCGGTGGCGGGCGAACTCGTCGAGCTCGGTGAACGAGCCCGGGTCCAGCAGCGCCTCGATCCGCTCGCGGGCGGTCATCTTGCCCGCGGCGTGCTGCTTCTCGACCGCGCGCGCCGAGCCGGCGTGCGTGGCCTCCTGGACCCGCCGCTCGAAGTCCGCCAGCTTCCCCGCTGTCGTGTGGATGTCGACGTCGCCGGGCAGGTGCTCGCCAGCGTTCTCCAGTTCAGCCGCTGTCACAGGTTCCGTAGCGTAGGGGAGTGCCCGAACCGTCGCCGTCCGCGTCCGCCGACCCCGCGCGGGCGCCCCTGGACGGTCCCGCCGTCGCCGCCGCGCTCACCCCTGACAGCCGGCTGTGGCGGTCGGTCGAGGTGGTCCCCGAGATCGGCTCCACCAACGCCGTGCTGCTGGCGCGGGCCGCGGACGACGCGCCGGAGGGCACGGTGCTCGTCGCCGAGTACCAGGCCGCCGGCCGCGGGCGCTTGGACCGGACCTGGGCCTCGCCGCCCGGCGCCGGGCTCACCGTCTCCCTCCTGCTGCGCCCCGACGTGCCCGCGGCCCGGCGCGGGTGGCTGGCGCTGCTCACCGGGATCGCGCTGGCCGAGGCGGTCGGCGAGGTGCCCGGGGTGCGGGCGTCGCTGAAGTGGCCCAACGACCTGCTCGCCGCCGACGGCGCCAAGCTGGCCGGCATCCTCGCCGAGGTGGGCTCGGGTGCCGTCGTCGTCGGGGTCGGCCTGAACGTCTCCACCCGCGCCGAGGAGCTGCCCGAGGGCGGCACCTCGCTGGTCCTGGCCGCGGGCCGGCCGGTGGACCGGACCTCGGTGCTGCTGCAGTTCCTGCGCGGCTTCGAGCGGCGCTACCGGCCGTGGGTCGAGGCGCTGGGCGACCCGGTGGGCAGCGGGCTGGCCCGCGACTACCTGGCCTGGTGCTCCACCGTCGGGACGCCGGTCGTGGTCAGCCTGCCGGACGGCTCCACCCTCGAGGGCACCGCCGAGTCGGTGGACTGGGACGGCCGGCTCGTCGTCCGGACGCCGGAGGGGACCGTCGCGCTCGCCAGCGGTGACGTCCGACACGTCCGGACACACGCCCGGGAGCGCTGAGCGGCGCCGGAGGTCGGTCATCCTGACCGGGTGCCCTACCCGGACAAGCTCCTGGCCGAGGACGAAGAGGTCGTCCGCCACCTGCACCCGCACTGGCTGACGATCTTCTGGCCGATCGTCGCCTTCCTCCTCGTGGTCGGCGGCGCCTCCTACGGCGCGGCCCTCGTCCCCGACGGCCGCCAGCAGGGCGTCGTCCGCCTGGGAATCGCGGGCGTCGCGCTGGCGCTGCTGCTCGTCTTCGTGCTGGTGCCCGTCCTCCGCTGGCGGACGACCCACTACGTGGTCACCACCCACCGGCTGCTGTTCCGCGAGGGCGTCCTCGCCCGCCACGGCCGCGACATCGGGCTGTCCCGGATCACCGACGTCTCCTACCGGCAGACGCTGTGGGAGCGGCTGATCAGCTCCGGCACGCTGACCATCGAGTCGGCCGGTGACGGCGGCCCGACGGTGCTTAGGCAGATCCCCGACAGCGACGGCGTCCAGCAGCTGCTCAACCACATGATCGAGGAGGACGCGGACCGGCGGGCGCAGGAGAGCGCCGGCTACATCCGCGACCAGGACGGCTGGTACCCCACCGCGCGGCTGTGACTGCTGATCACACGTTGTGATGACTTGCCAACGCTGCGCTGCGACTCTGTTCGCGCCTCGCCTCAAGACGGGCCGGGGCCGCCCCTAGCGTCGATCGCGGACGAGGACGGATCGGTCCTCCTCCGGAGACGGCGAGGAGCGGAATGCAGACCCACGGCGACACGCGGAGCGCCCCGCAGCGCGACATCAGGGCGCTGACCGGGCTCCGTGCCGTGGCCGCGACCTGGGTGGTGCTCTTCCACCTGCTGGCCTTCTCCGGCCCCTACCTGGCCCCGTTCGGCGCGGTCCAGGCGGTCGTGCGGTCGGGCTGGGTGGGCGTCGAGCTGTTCTTCGTGCTCAGCGGCTTCGTCATCACGCTGGCCTACCTCGACCGGATGGGCCGCCGTCCCCGCCTGCGGGGCACGTGGGACTTCCTGGTCAGCCGCTTCGCGCGGGTGTGGCCGGCGTGGGCGGTCGTCACCGTCGTCATGGGCGCCTTCGTCTACGGGCTGCGGTCCCGGGGGCTGGACGCCGACGTCATCGCGCCGCACCCCGACGCCGACCTGCCCGAGCTGCTGCGGCAGCTGACCATGACGCAGATGTGGGACCGGTCCGCGCTCACCGGCGCGAGCTTCGTGCCGCCGGGCTGGTCGATCAGCGCCGAGTGGACGGCGTACCTGGCCTTCCCGCTGCTGGCGCTGCTGGCCTCCCGCCTGCAGCGGCTGCCCGGCCTCGTCCTGCTGCTGCTCTCCGTCTCCGCCATGGCGCCGCTGAGCGTCACCGCGTTCGTCCTCGGCACCCCCGACCACGACCAGAACTGGGTGCTGCGCATCGCGTGCGGGTTCACCGCCGGGATCCTGGCCGCGCTCGCCGTCCGCCGGCTGCGAGCGGACGCGCGGGCCGAGCGGGTCGCGCCGGCCGTGGTCCGGGGCTCGGTGGTGTGCGTCGTCCTCGGGCTGCTGTGGGGCTCCTGGCGGCAGGGCGGCGACTGGAGAATCGACTACTCCGCGACGGTCGTCGTCGTCTTCCCGGTGCTCATCGCGGCCCTGTCGCTGAGCGAGCGCGGCCTCGCACGCCGGCTGTCCTCCCGGCCGCTGGTCTACGGAGGACGCATCTCCTACTGCCTGTACCTGGTGCACTTCCCGGTGGTCGAGCTGGTCTTCACCCTGCCCTGGCAGGGCCAGGACGAGCGCTGGGTGCTCACGCCGGGGCAGGCGCTGCTGACGCCCGTGCTCGTCGGGCTGTCCTTCCTCGGGGCCGCCGCCCTGCACCACGGGGTGGAGGAGCCGACCCGCCGGCTCGTGCTCCGGCTGGCCGGTGCGCGGCGCGCTCCGGCGCGGGTCGCGGTGCCTTCGGTGGCCGACGTGCCCGCCGACCCGACCCGTGGCGGCCGGGCGCCGACCCCCCGGGTGCCCGGCGACCGCGGCGTGGTGCCGGCGCCGCGGGCCGCGGCGGGATCCCGGACGGCCGCGCCCCTGCCGGCGCACGCCGTCCGGAACCGCGCGCTGCGGAGCGTCGCGAGCGATGCACGGGAGCACCGGCTCCCCGCAACTGTCCGACCCTCCACCTAACGTCGGACGCCATGCGGCTGCTGCACACCTCGGACTGGCACATCGGCCGGTCGCTGCACGGCGCCGACCTGCTCCGCGAGCAGGAGGCGGTGCTCGGCGGGCTGGCCGACGTCGTCGTCGCCGAGTCCGTCGACGTCGTCGTCGTCGCCGGGGACGTCTACGACCGGGCGGTGCCGTCCGCGGACGCGACCGCGGTCCTGGACCGGGTGGTCGGCCGGCTCCTGCGCGCCGGCGCGACCGTCGTCCTGACCCCGGGCAACCACGACTCCGCGCGGCGGCTGGGCACGTTCTCCGAGCTGCTGTCGACCGCGGGCCTGCACGTCCGCGCCGCGACGGCCCGCCTCGACGAGCCGGTGCTGCTGCGCGACGAGCACGGCGAGGTCGCCCTCTACGGGCTGCCCTACCTCGAGCCGGAGATCGCCCGGCACGAGCTCGGGGTGCCGGCCGCGCGCAGCCACGAGGCGGTGCTGACCGAGGCGATGGACCGGGTGCGCGCCGACCTGTTCCTCCGGCCCGGCGCCCGCTCGGTGGTGCTCGCGCACGCCTTCGTCGGCGGTGGCGTGCCCAGCGAGAGCGAGCGCGACATCTGCGTCGGCGGGGTCGACCTGGTGCCCGCCGCCGCCTTCGACGGGGTCGACTACGTCGCCCTGGGCCACCTGCACCGGCCGCAGACCCTCACCCCGCGGCTGCGCTACAGCGGCTCTCCGCTGGCCTACTCCTTCGGCGAGGCCGGCCAGCAGAAGCAGGCCTGGCTCGTGGACCTCGACGCCGGCGGCCTGGCCGAGGTGCGGCCGCTGCCGCTGCCCACCCCCCGCCCGCTCACCGTGCTCACCGGCACGCTCGCCGAGCTGCTCGACGACCCGGCGCACGACGCCGTCGCGGAGCACTTCGTCTCCGCGCGGCTGACCGACGACGTCCGCCCGGCCGACCCGATGCGCCGGTTGCAGACCCGCTTCGCGCACTGCGTGCACCTGGAGTGGACCGGCGGGAGCTCCGGCGGCGACGGGCGCAGCTACCAGGAGCGGCTGCGCGGGCGCAGCGACATGGACGTCGCCGGCGAGTTCGTCACCCACGTCCGCGGCGGGGTCGGCGCGACCCTCGCCGAGCGGGAGCTGCTGGGGCGGGCCCTGGGCGCGGCGGCCCGCGAGGAGCTGACCCGGTGAGGCTGCACTCGCTGTCGCTGTCGGCGTTCGGCCCGTTCGCCGGCACCGAGACCCTCGACGTCGACGCCGTCGCCCGCGACGGGCTGTTCCTCCTGTGGGGCCCCACCGGGGCGGGCAAGACGACGCTGCTCGACGCCGTCGTCTTCGCCCTCTACGGGGTCGTGCCCGGCGCCCGCGGCGAGGAGAAGCGGCTGCGCAGCGACCACGCCGACGCCGGCACGCGCACCGAGGTCTCCCTGGAGCTCACCCTCGCCGGGGAGCGGCTGCTCGTCGTCCGCCGGCCCGAGCAGACCCGCCCGAAGAAGCGCGGCACCGGGGAGACCACCGAGCAGGCCAAGCTCCTGGTCCAGCGGCGGGACGGGGACAGCTGGGAGCCGGTCAGCACCCGGATCGACGAGGGGTCGGAGTACCTGCGGGTGCGGCTGGGCCTGTCCGCCGAGCAGTTCTGCCAGGTGGTGCTCCTGCCGCAGGGCGACTTCGCCCGCTTCCTCCGCGCCGAGCCGGAGGACCGCGCCCGGCTGCTGCGCACCCTGTTCGACGTCGGCCGGTTCGCCCGCGCCGAGGAGTGGCTGGCGGGGGAGCGGCGCGCCGCCGAGGAGGCGTTGCGCGCCGACCGGCACCGGATCAGCACGCTGCTGCACCGGGTCGCCCAGATCGCCGACGTCGAGGTGCCCGAGGAGCTGGCCCCCGAGCTGGTCGGCGCCCACCCCGGGACGTCGGTGCGCGCCTGGGTGGCCGGCGTGCGCACCCGGGCCGCCGCCGAGCGGGCCCGCGCCGCCGCGGCCGCCGAGGAGACCGCGGCCCGCAGCGCCCGGCTCGACGCCGAGCTGGCCGAGGCGCGCGCCCTCGCCGACCGGCACGCCCGGCGGGACCGCGCCCGGCAGGAGCTGTCCCGGCTGACCGCGCAGGAGGAGCAGCTGGCCCCGCTGCGCGCCCGTGCCGACGCCGGACGGCGGGCCGAGGCGCTCCGCGACGTCCTGGAGAACGCCGGCCGGACCGCCCGCGCCGCCGCGGACGCCGTCTCGGGCCTGGAGGCAGCCCGCGCCGCCTGGGCGGAGGTGGCCGCCCGGCTCGACCCGCCCTCCCCGGACGCGGACTCCCTGCTCGCCCGCGACCTGCGCGACGCCGCGGCCGCGGCCCGCGCGCTGGTGCCCGAGGCCGACCGGGCCGGCGAGCTGGCCCGCGCCACCACCCGGCTCGGCCGGGAGATCGCCGCCCTGACCGAGCGGTGCGCGGAGGGGGACCGCGCGGCGCGGGACTGGCCGCAGCCGGTCGCCGAGGCCCAGCGCCGGCTGGACGACGCGCTGGCCGCCGCCGCGCGGCTGCCCGGGCTCAGCGCAGCCGAGGAGGCCGCCCGCACGGCGCTCGCGGCCGCCCGCCGGGCCGAGCAGGTCGGGGCCGAGCTGACCGCCGCGCGGGCGCTCGCCGACGCGGCCCGGCTGGCCTGGGTGGAGGCCCGCGAGCGGCTGGTGGAGCTGCGCGCCGCCCGGCTCGACGGGATGGCCGCCGAGCTGGCCGCCGGGCTGCGACCCGGCGCCGACTGCCCGGTCTGCGGGGCCACCGAGCACCCCCGGCCGGCCGAGCACGCCGGCCCGGCCGTCTCCGCCGACGACGAGGAGCGCGCCCGGGGCGCGGCCGACGCCGCGGAGGAGCGGGCCACCGCCACCCGGCGCGCCGCCGAGGAGCTGGACCGCGGGCTCGCCGTGCTGCGGGCGCAGGCCGGGGAGCTCCCGCTCGCCGGACTCGCCACGCGGGCCGAGCAGGCCGGTGCCGAGCTGGCGCAGGTCGCCGGGCTCGCCGGCGCCGCCGACGCGGCCCGCGGCGAGCTGGCCCGGCGGGAGGCCGCCCGGGACGCCGCCGCGGCGGCGCTCGCCGCCGACCGCGAGGAGCTGCAGCGGCGCACCGCCGAACGAGCGGCCCGCGAGGAGGCCCTGCACGAGCTGACCGCGCGGCTGGACGCCGCCCGGGGGGAGGACGCCGACCTGCCCGCCCGGGTCCGCCGCCTCACCCGGGCCGCCGAGCGGTGCGAGGCCGTCGTGGCGGCCGAGGCCGAGGAGCTGCGCGCCCGGGCGGCCGCGGACACCGCCCGGGTCACCGCCGCGCAGCGGGCGGCCGCCGCCGGCTTCGCCGACGTCCGGGACGCGAACGCCGCCCTGCTGGGGACCGGCGAGCTGGCCGCGCTGGAGCGCCGGATCCGCGGGCACGACGACGCCCGGTCGGTCGTGGCCGCGACCCTCGCCGACCCCGAGCTCACCGACCTGCCCGACCGGCCGGACGTGGCCGCCCTGCAGCAGCGGTGCGCCGAGCTCACCGCGCGGCGGGAGGAGGCGGTCACCGCCCTCGACCAGGCCCGCCGCTGCGCCTCGGCGCTCGACGGGCTGGCCGGCGAGGTGACCGCCGCCGAGGTGGAGCTGGGCGAGCGCGGGGCGTGGGCCGGTCAGGTCGCCACGCTGGCCGACCTGGTCAACGGCCGGGGCGCCAACACGCTGCGGATGCGGCTGCAGTCGTTCGTCCTCGCCGCCCGGCTGGAGCAGGTCGCCGAGGTGGCCAGCCGGCGGCTCCAGGAGATGTCGGGGGGCCGGTACACGTTCCTGCACAGCGACGCGCAGGCCCGCCACGGCGCCCGCGGCGGCCTGGGGCTGGACGTGTTCGACGAGTACACCGGCACCCGGCGGCCGACCAAGACCCTCTCCGGCGGCGAGAGCTTCATGGCCTCGCTGGCACTGGCGCTCGGGCTGGCCGACGTCGTCACCGCCGAGGCCGGGGGCGTGCAGATGGACACCCTCTTCGTCGACGAGGGCTTCGGCACCCTCGACGCCCAGGCCCTCGACGCGGTGATGAACGTCCTCGACGAGCTGCGCCGGGGCGGGCGGACGGTCGGCGTCATCAGCCACCTCGAGGAGCTGCGCACCCGCATCCCCACCCGGCTGGAGGTCGTCGCCGGGCGGCACGGCTCACGGCTGGCCGGCTGAGCGCCCCGCCGGGCCCGCGATCCGCAGCGCGGGAGCCAGTTCGGCGATGCGGCGCAGCAGCTCCTCCAGCGGCCGGCCGCACAGGTCGGTGAGCCGGCGGGTGGTCCGCTCGAGCTCGCCGACGGTCAGCGGGTGGTCGGCGACGCCCGCGTTGGACCACACCGGCCGCATCCCCTCGTCGTCGCCGAGCCCGCCGCCCCGGTCGTCGTCGGCGTCGCCCCACACGGTGTGCACCACCGCGGTGCGGATCGCGTAGAGCTTGCGCACCTGGTGGGTCCACTCGAGGACGTCGTCGTTGAGCCGGCGGTCCCGCACGTGCAGGGGCATGAGGTTGCGGATGATGCGCACCAGCGCGTCGAGCTCGAGGGGGAGCAGGTAGGGAGCGCTCTTCGCGTCCATGCCGCTGAGCCCCCGGGCCAGCTGGGCGACCGCCCGCTCCGCGCCCGCGCCCGCACCGACCAGTCGCCCGACGGCGCGGTCCCACGTCGTCGGGTCTGCTGCCACGCCGTGCAGTCTGCCGCGAGCCCGGCGGCCGGCCCGGCGGGGGTCAGGCGGGCGGGACCGGCTGCGGCGTCCCGGCGGTCGGGAAGACCCACCGCCGGTAGCAGAGGAACCGCACCACCGTGCCCAGCGCGATCGAACCGACGTTGGCCACCTGCAGCACCAGCGCGCTCTCCTGGTCGAGGACGTACCGGACGAACGCGACGATCGCCAGGCCCTGCAGCAGGGTCGCGCCGTTGATGAGGGCGAACAGCAGGTACTCGCGGCGCAGGCCGGTGCGGGCCCGGTGGGAGAACGACCAGTGGCGGTGCCCGAAGTACGCGACGGTCATCGACACGACGGTGGAGACCAGCTTGGCTCCGACGGCGTCCACCCCGAGGGTGGCGTAGAGCAGCTGGAACAGCCCGACGTCGAGGACGAAGCAGGCGGCGCCCACGACCCCGAACGCGCTGACCTCCTTGAGCAGCAGCCGCCACGTCGTCCCGGCCCGGCGGGTCACGGACTCCAGCGGCATGGCAGCCGACTGTACGGGCCGACCGGCGCTCGGGAGGGGCGTTCGCGCGGGTACCCGGGGCCCGTCCGGGGACGCGCGCGGCAGATGTGACGGAAGGGTCCGGAAAAGTCGGGTACTCACGCGAGGCGCGTGGATTCAGGGCAACAGCTGGGTAACGTCTCGGTGGTGAGTCGATTGCGGAACGTGGCCGTCGTGCTGGCCGGCGGGACCGGTACCCGGGTGGGTCTGTCGATCCCGAAGCAGCTGATCAAGATCGCGGGGAAGCCCATCATCGAGCACACGCTCGATGCGCTCGGTTCCTCCCCCCTCATCGACGAGATCATCGTCCTGATGGCTCCCGGGCACCTCGACGCCGTCCGTGCCCTGGTGCGGACCGGCGCCCACCCCAAGGTCACCCAGATCCTCGAGGGCGCCGAGACGCGCAACGCCACGACGCAGCGCGCCCTGGACGCCCTCGGCGACCAGGAGTGCAACGTCCTGTTCCACGACGCGGTGCGTCCCCTGGTGAGCCAGCGGATCATCTCCGACTGCGTCGCCGCGCTCGACGAGTACGAGGCGGTCGACACCGCGATCCCCTCCGCGGACACCGTCATCCAGGTCGACGAGGCCACCGGCCGCACCATCGAGGAGGTCCTGCGCCGGCCGCTGCTGCGCCGCGGCCAGACCCCGCAGTGCTTCCGCCTGTCGGTGATCCGGCGCGCCTACGAGCGCGCCGCCCAGGACCCGGCCTTCGAGGCGACCGACGACTGCACCGTGGTCCTCCGGTACGCGCCGGAGGTCCCGATCGCCGTGGTCCCCGGTGAGGACCGCAACATGAAGGTCACCGAGCCCATCGACGTCTACATCGCCGACAAGCTCTTCCAGCTGCAGAGCCACGACGCTCCGGCCGCCCTCTCCGAGGCCGAGTACCGGGCCGCCCTCGAGGGCAAGACCGTCGTCGTCTTCGGCGGCTCGTACGGCATCGGCGCCGACATCGTCCGCTTCGCCGAGGCGCACGGCGCCACCGCGCTGTGCTTCAGCCGGTCGGCCACCCGCACCCACGTCGAGCGGCGCGAGGACATCGTCGCGGCGTGCGAGGCCGCGCTGGAGAAGACCGGCCGGGTGGACTACGTGGTCAACACCGCCGGTGTGCTGCCCCGCGGGGAGCTGGCCGACACCAGCGAGGAGACCATCTACCTCGCCACCGAGGTGAACTACCTGGCGCCGATCCACATCGCGCAGGTCTTCCACCCGCACCTCAAGGCGACCGGTGGCTCGCTGCTGCTGTTCACCTCGAGCTCCTACACCCGCGGCCGCAGCGGCTACAGCCTGTACTCCTCGGCGAAGGCGGCCACGGTGAACCTCACCCAGGCCCTGGCCGACGAGTGGGCCGGCGACGGCGTGCGGGTCAACTGCATCAACCCGGAGCGGACCGCCACCCCCATGCGGACCAAGGCCTTCGGGGAGGAGCCGGCCGGCAGCCTGCTCTCGTCCGAGGCGGTGGCCGAGGTGTCCCTGGGCGTCCTGGTCGCCCCGCTGACCGGGCACATCATCGACGTCCGGCGCGAGGACAAGCTGGCCACGCACCTGAACGCGGCCGTGGCGGCCGAGATGATCCACGAGGAGGAGCCCGGCGACGTCGTGCCGCCGGGCGTCGACCCGGGGGTCGTGCTGCCGGAGGCCGACCCGCTGCGTCAGTTCGCGCACCAGCGCTGACCCCGGTGGCCACTCCCGGGCCCCGGCTCGGGGCGGTGGTCCTCACCCAGGGCCACCGCCCCGCCGAGCTCGACGCCGCCGTCCGGTCGGTCCTGGCGCAGCGGTCCGTCGACGTCGACCTGGTGGTGGTCGGCAACGGCTGGACGCCGGTGGGCCTGCCGGACGGCGTCCGGTCGGTGGCCCTGCCCGAGAACCTCGGCATCCCGGCCGGCCGGAACGCGGGGGTGTCGCACGTCGGCGGTGAGCTGCTGCTCTTCCTCGACGACGACGCCGTCCTGCCCGACCCGGACTTCCTGGCCGAGGCGGTCCGGCGGTTCGCCGCGGACCCGGCCCTCGGGCTGCTCCAGCCGCGGGTGGACGTCGCCGGCGGCGGCGAGCCACCCCGGCGGTGGACGCCCCGGCTGCGCGTCGGGGACCGGCGCCGCTCCGGTCCGGTGTTCTCGGTGTGGGAGGGCGCGGTCGTCATCCGCCGGGCCGTGCTGGAGGCCGCCGGCGGCTGGCCCGACCCGTTCTTCTACGCCCACGAGGGCATCGAGCTGGCCTGGCGGGTCTGGGACGGCGGCGCCACGGTGCACTACGCCGGGGACCTGGCCGCCGAGCACCCGCTCACCGAGGTGACCCGGCACGCCGACTTCTACTGGCGCAACGCCCGCAACCGCGTCTGGCTGGTGCGACGCAACCTGCCGTGGGCCGTCGGGGTGCCCTACCTGACCACCTGGACCGCGGTGCAGGTGGTGCGGTCGCGGCGCGCGCCGCGGACTCTGCGACCCTGGTTCCGCGGCTGGGTGGCCGGGTGGCGCGAGTCGCCCGGGCCCCGGCGGCCGTTGAGCTGGCGCACCGTCTGGCGGATGACCCGCCTGGGCCGTCCGCCGGTCGTCTAGTCCCCCCGGGAAGGAGACCCGCCGGTGCGGCCCAAGCTGACCGCCGTCGCGGCTCAGGTGCGTCGGAACGGTGGACGGGTGGTCCGCCGGCTGGGCCTGGTCCCCGGAGGCGAACCCGACGGGCTGGGCGAGGACGACGCGCTGCGGTCGTTCGCGCCCGGGCAGCGGGTCTGGGTGTTCTTCCCCGAGCCCCCGGTCAACACCTACCAGCTGCTCCAGTGGGCCGACGTGCTGGCCGACCTCGACGCGCGGACCGGCGTCCTCGTGCTCACCCAGGACAGCCGTACCACCCGGGTGCTGCGCGAGCGGACGTCGCTGACGGTCCGGTGTGTGGCCCGGACGACGACCCTGGACGGCCTCCTGCGGCGCGGGCGGGCGGCACTGGCCCTCTACGTCAGCCACCACCCGCGCAACTTCCAGCTGCTGCGCTTCCCCGACCTGGCGCACGTCTACCTCGGGCACGGGGAGAGCGACAAGGCCGTGTCTGTGTCGAACCAGCTCAAGGCCTACGACCGGGCCTTCGTGGCCGGCCAGGCGGCCGTCGACCGGGTCGCCGAGCAGCTGCTGTGGTTCGACGCGGCCGCCCACCTGCAGGTGGTCGGCCGGCCGCAGGTGCCCGCCGTGCGCGAGCGGACCGGCGGGGCACGCACCGTGCTGTACGCGCCGACCTGGGAGGGCGCCCAGGCGTCCATGGCGTACTCCTCGGTGGTCAGCCACGGGGAGGCGCTGGTCGGCTCCCTCCTGGACGCGGGGCTCCGGGTGGTCTACCGGCCGCACCCGCGGACCGGGGCCAACCAGCGGTCGCACCGGGTGGCCGACGCGCGGGTGCGGGAGGCGGTGGCCGCTTCCCCGGGCAGTCGCACGGACACCTCCGCGCCGCTCGCGGAGGCCTTCGCCGAGGCCGACGTCCTGGTCACCGACGTCTCCTCGGTCGCCGTCGACTGGCTGCCGACCGGGCGCCCGCTGGTCGTCACCCTCCCGGCCGACCCCGCCGCCGTCGTCCCGCCCTCGCCGCTGCTCGAGGCCGTGCCGCGGCTGGCCGCCGACGACGCGGAGGGGGCCGGGGCGCTGGTGGAGCGGCTGCTCGCCGGCGGCGGCAGCGCGGCCACCCTTGGCGACCTGGTCCGCTACTACCTGGGCGAGCCGGACCCGGCCGCGGCGCGGGAGCGATTCCTCGCCGCGTGCGCGAGCCTCGTCGACGAGCGCGACGCCCTGGTGGCCGCGCGCCCCGGAGCGGCCCGGTGACCGCCACCGAGCGGCCCGCGTGGCCGTCGATCGAGCAGCTGCGCGCGGTCACCCAGCCGCCGGCGATCCGCGGCCGCCGCACGGCCGAGCACTGGACCGGCGACCTCTACATGCGCCGCATCTCGCCGTACCTGACGCGGGTCCTCATCCGGGCCGGCCTGAGCGCCAACGCGGTCACCGCGCTGATGATCGTCTCCGGGGCCGCGGCCGGACCGGCCCTGCTGGTGCCGGGACTGGCGGGAGCGGTGCTGGCCGTCCTGCTCACCCAGCTGCAGATGCTGTGGGACGCCAGCGACGGGGAGGTCGCCCGCTGGCGGGGGACCAGCAGCCCCAAGGGCGTCTTCCTCGACAAGGTCGGCCACTACGCCGCCGAGTCGCTGATCCCGCTGGCCCTCGGCGTCCGGGCGGCCGGCGGCCCCGGTGCGCTCGACGGGCGCTACGGGTGGACGACGCTCGGTGCGCTGCTGGCCCTGGTGATCGTCCTGAACAAGGCGCTCAACGACATGGTGCACGTGGCCCGGGCCTCGGCCGGGCTCGCGCGGGTGACCGACGACGAGGCCACCACCGCCCCGACGTCCGGCGGGCTGGCACGGCTGCGGCGGGCGGCGCGCTTCGTGCCGTTCCACCGGCTCTACCACTCGATCGAGCTCAGCCTGCTGGTCCTGGTGGCCGCGGTGGTCGACGTCGTCGTGGGGGACCTGAGCGGCACGCGGACGCTGCTCGTGGTCCTGGTGCCGGCGTCCCTGCTGGCGATCGCCGGGCACCTGCTGGCCATCCTCAGTTCGCGCCGGCTGGCCGCCTGACGGCCCGCCGCCGCGAGCCGTCAGGCCGACGGGTCAGACCCGCAGGGACCGCCGGGCCGCGCGGCGCAGCCGGCCCAGCTGGGCGCGGGGCGAGCGCACCTCCGGAGCGGGCGTCTCGGCGGCCGGCTCGGGGAACAGCCGCCCCCTCAGCGACGCGCCGAACTCCGGGTCCACCCGCTCTGCCAGCTCCACGGCCAGCGCGGCCTGCGCGGCGTCCCCGCCCCCGCGGGCTAGGAAGTCCTCCAGGGCGGCCCGGGCGTCGGCCCGGCGGCCGAGGGCGAGGTGCGCCTCGGCGTACACCAGCCGGGCGGCGGGCGCCCACGGCCGGTCGGCCTTCGGAGCGCCGCTGGGCCAGATGTCGCTGACCACGGGCTTGGCCACGCCGACGCGGACGTAGCTGGTGGCCATCAGGTACTTCAGCTCCGCGTTGTCCGGCTTCACCGCGCGGGCGGCCTGCAGCAGCGGCACGGCGCGGAAGTACCGGCCGGCGTGCACCAGGCAGCGGCCCAGGCGGCGGTCCAGGTCGAACGACTGCGGGCCGAGGTCCCGGACGGTGGCGTAGTCGTCCGACGCCTCCGCCCAGCGACCCAGGCTCTCCAGGGCCCGGCCCCGCCAGTAGAGGGCGTTCTTCTTCTGCGCCGGGTTCTGCGAGGCGTACTCGAACGGGGCGTCGACGGCGTCCTGCAGGTACGGCAGGGCCTCGGCCGAGCGGCCCTGCTCCTCGAGCGTGCGACCCAGCCACAGCAGCGGGAGGCTGGTGCCGGGCTCGGCGGCGAGGGCGGTCCGGAAGTGGCCCTCGGCGCCGGCGTGGTCCTTCGCCTTGTAGGCGAGCAGGCCGCGGGTCAGGGAGGTGTCGAAGAGCTCCTGCTCCTCGGCCGCCTCGACCATGCGGCGCACCTCGGCGAGGTCGGCCTCCTCGCGCAGGGGGCGGCCGTGGGTGAACAGGGCCCGCGCGCAGCCGAGGCGGGGCCGGTCCAGCCGCGGGTTGCCCGCGCCGGCGCGCAGGTCCTCCTGGACGGCGTCGAAGAAGGCGGGGAAGGCCACCGGTTCGGCGTCGGCGTCGAGCAACTGGTACTCGGAGCGGACGTTGTAGGCCTCGGTGCGGAACGCCTCCGGCGTCACGTCGGTGTTGCGCGTGACGTGGGTGTGCAGCAGCCCCTCTGCCCAGTACGGGCCGACCTCCTCGCGGGGGAGCGGGTCGGGCACGCCGGCGTAGATCTCGGGCAGCCGGCCGAACAGCGAGGTGACCGCGTCCATCGAGGCCGAGTCGCCGAAGAAGAGCTGGTCGGCGACCTGGTAGGCGGGGTTGATCGTGCGGATGCGGTGGAAGACGGTGCCGGGGGTGTCCCGCCGCCCCTCCGTGGGGTCGGACCCGATCAGCAGGTCCGGGCGGATCCGGATCACCAGGTCGTAGGTGAAGCCCTCCTCCCGCTCCCGCTGCGACTTGAGCTCGTTGCAGCGCTGGACCTTGTAGAAGAGGGGCAGCGACCAGCGGCTCTTGGGCTGGGCGGCCAGCAGCCGCTCGGGCACCTGGACGCCGAAGAAGGCGGCCTCGTCCTCGGGGTAGTCCTCGACCACCACGGTGCAGTCGCCGTAGGCGTCCCGGATCCGCTGCTCGGTGACCACCGCGGAGCGTGCGAACAGCCGCTCGTAGGTGGTGGGGAAGTCCGCGCGGAAGGACGCCAGCTCGCCCTGCTTCTTGAGGTAGCTGCGCATCGGGTGGGGGAGCAGCCGGTTGTGGATGTTGTTCGACATCCCCAAGTCCGACCAGGTGTGGACGAAGACGTCCGCGCCCAGGGGGCGGATGACGTGCTCCAGGAGGGCCGGGGCGGCCTGTTCGAAGCCCCGCATCTGACCGGCTATGCAGACTGCCACGCGCACCTGACCGACTGTACCGACGCGACGGCGATCCGTAATTCCCTCGTCGCACTCCGGGGTCCGGTGGGACGGATGGGTCAGGCGGGGGTCCCAGGCGTCGCAGCGGTCCGTCCACCCAGCCGGGAGACGGCCTCGGCGAACCGGTCGATGGCCGGGACGTCCGCCGGGCCGAGCAGCTGCCCGCGTGCCTCGGCGCGGGCGGCGCGCAGCCGGTCGGGAGCCGTGCCGGTGATCGTCGCGAGCAGTTCCTCGACCCCACCGCCGTCCGGCGCGAGCACCAGGCCCCCGCCGGCGGAGGGGAAGAGCCCGACGAACTCGGCGGCGTCCCGGCCACGCGGGTCGCAGGTGCCGAAGGGCTTGTCCGCGGCGAGGAAGTCGCTGAGCACGCTGGAGACGTCGGTGACCAGTCCCGACGCGGCGTTGAAGCAGCTGGCCAGCGGCAGCGCGCGGGAACCGACGACGACGTGGGCCTGTGGCGGCAGCGCGGCCAGGCGCTCCTCGCCGCGGACGACGGCCGCCGCCTCGGCGGCGCGGGCCGAGCCGCCCGCCGGGGTCGGGACGGCCTCGGCCGCCAGCACGGTGGGCCCACCGTGGCCGCGCGCGGCGTTGGCCTCCTCGAGCAGGGCGACCACCCGGCGGTGCGCGGCGGCCACCCGCCGGTCCCGCCGCCCCGTGTACGGGTGGGGCCGGTAGACCAGCCGGATCGGCACCGGGCCGGCGAGGACGGCGCGCACGAGCAGCTCCCCGTGCGTCCGCAGCGAGCAGTAGTCCTGCTCGGCGTTCCAGCCCTCCCACGTCGGGGCGTACAGCAGCGTGGGGACGGCGGGTCGATCGGGTCGGGCCGGGCGGACGTCGTCCAACTGGGGGCGGCCGACCTCCCGGATGGCGTCGGCGCGGACGCCGACGTCGGCCCGGAGGTAGCGGTCCCGGCCGGCCGGCCCGGCGACCCAGATCTCGTCGTAGGCCTTGCTGTACGGGTTGGCCGAGGCGCTCTTGTCGCTGTCCCCGTGCCCGATGAAGGTGCTCCGGAGCCCGGGCACGCGCAGCAGGTGGATGTTGTTGCCGATGTTGGAGACGAAGAGGGCGACCCGCAGCGGGTCCAGCCGGAGCGCCATCAGGTCGGTGGCGGCCGGCACGCACAGCACCGGCGTCGTGGTCGCCGGCAGCGCCGCCATCGTGGCGCGGTTGCGCAGCAGGACGACCGCCCGCTGGGGGAGTCGCTCCAGCGTCGACAGCCACATCGCGACCTCGTGCACCGACTCCGGGGCGTCGCCGCCGTAGAGGACGACCTCGGGCCGCTGGTCGTCCAGGTACCGCTGCACGGCGGCCAGGCGGGCGCCGCGCTGCCGGCGGACCGCGCGCACCCGCAGCACCCAGGCACCCACGGCCCCTGCGGCCACGGCCACGGCGGCGACCACGACCGGCCACACGACGACGGGCCGGTCCGGCAGCAGGCCCGCGGTGATCAGCAGGGCGCCCTCGGGCACCAGGGGCAGCAGGAGCGCACCCGGCCGGCGGGGCAGGGCGCCGCCCAGTCCGGGCACGAGGCGCCCGGTCACCTGCCGGCGCAGGCCCTGGACGGCGTCGTCGACGCCGTCCACCAGCGACAGCAGGCCCAGGGTGGCCGCCCCGGCCAGGACGACCGCCAGCAGCACCGCGGTGGGCCACGTCCCGGCCAGGAGACCGACCAGCACCAGCAGCCGGACGACCAGCCGCAGCCGGCGGTCCAGCACCCGGTGGACGGTCTCGGCGACGCCGCCGGCCGGCGCCCGTACCGCCACGGCGTCCACGGCCGCGGCGAGCACCAGCAGCAGGACCGCGGGGACGCGGCCGCCGAGGGCCCCCGCCACGGCGGCGGCCGCGGTGAGCCCGGCGACGGCGCCGACGGGCAGCAGCGCCTTGCTGGTCACGCCATCGGGTCGGTCGGTCCACCGGCGGCGCCACCGGCGGTGAGCGCGGCCTGGGCGACCCGGCCCTCCGGGATCCACGCGTCGATCACCCGGGCGGCCGCCGAGCCGTCGTTGAGCAGGTTGAACCGCTCGTGGAAGGCCCGCCGCGCGTCCGCGTGGTCCTCCCGGACGCGGTCGAGGTCGCGCAGCGCCGTCACCACCTCGTCGGTCGTCCGCAGCCACGGCCCGGGGGCGGTGGGCTCGTAGTCGAAGAGGAACGACCGGTTCTTGACGTAGTCCTCGAGGTCCGGGACGAAGAAGAGCATGGGTCGCCCGGTCAGCGCGTAGTCGAACCGCAGGGAGGAGTAGTCCAGGACGGCGGCGTCCGAGGCCAGGATGAGGTCGTTGATCTCCGGGTGGTCGGTGACGTCGATGACCGTGGCGTGGTCGGTGAAGCGGGCCTGTTCCCCGAGGTTGTGGTTGTGCCCACGGAGCAGGACGACGTGGTCGCTGCCCAGCTCCACCGCCAGCCGGTCGATGTCGAGCGCGTCGAACAGCGGCGCGTTCCAGGTGTCGGCCGAGATGCTCTCCCGCCAGGTCGGCGCGTAGAGCACGGCCTGCTGGTGCGGCGCGATCCCGAGCAGCTCCCGGGTGCGCTGCCGGACGGCGTCGGCCCGGTCGCTCACCAGGACGTCGTCCCGCGGGTAGCCGCTGACCATGATCTCGCCGCCGAAGGCGTACTCCCGGCGGTAGAGCTCCTGGCAGAAGTCGGCCGGCACCAGCGCGACGCTCCAGGCCTGCTCGCGGCGGGCCGTCTCCCGGGCGATGTCCCGCTCGTTGCGGCCCTGCTCGCGCCAGAAGGAGATGCCCATCGACTTGAACGGGTAGCCGTGGAAGGTCTGGACGAACACCTGGTGCTCGCGCCGCGTGAACCACTTCGGGAAGTCCACGTTGTTGCTCAGGTAGCGGGCGTCCGCGAGCAGCTCGTACCAGCGCTGCGACTGGATCAGCACCGGCACCGCGCCTTCCGGCAGGCTCACCGAGTGGTCGCGCACGCCCCAGTAGAGGGTCAGCGGGGCCCCGCGCCGGTGCAGCTCCTCGTGCAGCGCCAGCTGGCTGTCGGTGGCGACCTCGCCGCGGTAGCACTGGAACAGGACGGCGTCCTCGGGCTGCGCGGTGCGCTCGCGGTAGGCGCGCTGCAGCCGACGCTGCGCCGTCCGGCCCCACTCCTCGTCGGTCAGCGGGGGCCGGACGCGGACGGTCAGGACACCGGGGGACTGCCGGCCGTACCGCAGGATGCAGTCGGGGCCGTCGACCTCCTCGGGCAGGTGGTCCAGGAACGGCCACGCCGGCCACGGCCGGCGGGTGCCCTCTTCGGTCTCCACCGACAGCTGGTAGAGGCCGCCCGGCCAGCACCGCGGGTCCCGGCCCCAGCGCGAGATCCGGAGCGGGAAGCGCAGCTCGGTCCGGTCGCCGTCGGCCCGGAGCTCGGCGGCCGGGACGGTGACCCGGTGGCTGGTGAACGACGCCGCGGTGGGCTCCGGTGCGCCGGCCCGGGACACGACGACGACCAGCTGCTCGTCCTCCTGCCGGACGTCGACGACCTCGAAGACCGAGTGGTTGGCGACGACCTCCAGGTGGCCGCGCGGCGTGCCGCGCCACACGAGCTGGCCCGGCGCGGAGGTGCCGAGGGTGCGCAGGCCGGAGCCCACGTCCCAGGCCACCCTGCGGGTCGAGCCGTCGTCGGCGACCGCGCGGACCTGCCAGATCTGGTTCCGGCGACCCAGCCGGCGCTCGGGCACGGTGACCCGCGCGGTGAGCACACCGTCCACGCCGGCGCGGACGGGGACCTCGACCCGGCGCCGTCCGCCGCCGGCCCACAGCCGCAGCCGCTCGACGCGGACGCCCTCGGTGCGCAGCCGCACGGTCACCGTCGTGCCCTCGGCCGCAAGGGCCACGGCGCGCACCGCCGGGCGGCGGACCCGCAGCGTCATCCCGTGCAGCGGCGACATCACCGGCGCGACCAGCAGCCCGTCGACGTCCTTGGCGCGGAGCACGCCGGGGGAGCCGGCCGTGACCAGGTGGCGGACGACGCCGGTGCGGGTGACCCCCGCGACGGACAGGGTCACCTCCAGCCGCCACACCCGCTCGGTCTGGGGGACCTCGCCCAGCAGCGCGTCCGGCTGGGGCCGCAGGCGTGCGGTGAAGCCGCCGGTGTCGTACCGCTGGTAGGAGTCCGAGCCCCAGCGCGTCGCCTGGGCCAGCACCTCGTGCTCGACCTCCATCGGCAGCCGGTCGCCGGTGGTCGCGTCGACCAGTTCCACGGTGAGCTCCGGGACCACCCCGGTCATGTCGACGCCGTGCACCAGCGCCCAACCGGTCAGCTCGAGCACGTCGTCACGCCAGCGGACCCGCTGCAGCATGGCGGCGAGCTCGGTCTCGCTGCGCGCCAGCCGCCGGACGGCGGGCGGGAGGTCCGCCGGCAGCAGCCCCTCGTCGTCGTCCGCCACGTCGGCCAGGACGACGCCGTCGGCCACGTGGGTCGGCGGGGTGCGGCCGTGCAGGCCCAGGTACTCGACGGCCCGCTCGACGTCGTCCCACCGGTCCTCGGCCGCCAGCCAGGCGAGCAGCTTGACCGCGAACCGGACGTCGTCGAGGACGTCGTCGTCGGCGCGCTCCACGAACTCGGCCGCGAGGCCGGCGATGAGGGCGCGGGTGTGCTCGTCGGCGTCGACGCAGGCCCGCAACCGGGGCTCGAGGTCGACGTCGACGACGCGCGCGGTCCAGGCGGCCCGCATGGTGGGTGAGCCGCCGCGGTCGATCTGCGCGGTGGCGGCGCGGATGTCCGCGACGAAGGCCGCCGCCTCTTCGGCGTCGAGGACCCGGGTGCCCAGGAGGCCGTCACCGGCCGACGGCGCCCAGTGCAGCGTGACCGCGTCGAGGACGTCGAACTGCCGCGCCGACACGTAGGCCGCGGCCAGGGTGGCCCCCGGGTGCGGAGCGGTGTCGGGGAACGACAGGCCGTTGCGCTCCCAGAAGTCACGGCGGAACAGGCGGTCACCGAGCAGCAGGTCGCGCATGGCCAGCGGGAAGGAGTCGAGGTCGGTGCGCAGCCGCTCGACCTCGTGCACCTGCACCGCCCAGTGCGGGTCGGTGAGCTTCCCGCCGGCCGAGCGCTTCGCCCGGCCGACGGCGAAGTCCGAGCCGGTGCGCTGCAGGGTCCGGACCAGGGTGCGGACCGCCGAGCGCGGCAGCACGTCCTCGGCGTCCAGGAAGAGCAGGTACCGGCCGCGGGCCAGCCGGGCTCCGGCGTTGCGTGCGGCACCGACGCCGCGGTCGGGCCGGGCCACCACCCGGATGGGGCGGCGGGAGGTGGCCGCCATCGCGCGCACGGCGTCGAGGGTCTGGTCGGCGGACCCGGCGTCGGCGACGACGATCTCCAGGCGCGGGTAGCGCTGGCGGGCGACGCTGGACAGGCAGCGCAGCACCCAGCCCTCGGAGTCCTGCGTGGTCACGACCACGGTGACCAGGGGGTTCACCAGTCGCCGGCTGCTGCGCTTGACCAGGCGCACCAACTCGCCACGGACGCGCCAGGGCACGACCTGCCGCCCGACGGTGGTCAGGCGCGAGAGCGCGTGGCGCTGGAGGGTTCTGCGGTTCACGGTGCCTCTTCAGTCGCGGTCGACCCGGTGTCCGGGTCCGGTCGCCGGGGTGGGATCGGGGGCGGGGACGCGCGCGGCCTCGTCCGGCGCGTTCCGGAAGAGCCAGCTCAGGCGCGGTTCGACGACGGGTCGGGAGAACCGCCGCACCGCCCGGGTGCTCAGCACACACGTCCAGGCGACGGCCAGCGCCACCAGCAGTGTGAGCCGCGGGAGGGAGTCGAACCACTCGAAGGCGTCGGTCAGCTCGCGCAGGAGGTAGATCGGGACGAGGTGCAGGAGGTAGACGTACATCGTCGCGCCGCCCCACCCGGTGAGCACCGACCGGCCGCGGGGCACCAGTGCCATGAGGGCGCCCCCCAGCAGCACGGCGAGGAGGAGCTGGACCAGCCGGACCCCGCCGCTCCACCACTGCGCCTCGCCGGTGGCGGTGTAGGGCAGGCTCATCCGCGCCCAAGCGTGCAGGTCCAGCTCGCGCACCGTGTCGACCTGGAGGACGCCGACGACCAGCGCGGCGACCAGGACCGCCGCGGCGAGCACCCGGGCCGGTGCCGACGTCAGCGAGGCGAGGGCGTCCCGGCCGAACCGGCCGCCGCCCTCACCCCAGGCCTGCTGCTTGCTGACCCACCCGAGGACGAAGAACGGCAGCATGGCGAAGATGCGGCCGCTGTCGAACACCGCGCCGGCCGACGGCACGTACCCGGCCCCGACCGAGACCAGCACGCTGACCAGCAGCGGGTGGCGCAGCTCGGCCAGGTAGGGCAGCGCGGCCCGCCACACCGCCAGGGCCACGAGGAACCACAGGTGCCAGTACGGCTTGGCCAGGTCCAGGCCGCCGTCGCCCTCGACGACCCAGCGCAGGACGAACCAGGCGAGGCTGAACACCAGGTAGGGGACGACCAGCTGGCTGGTCGTCTTCCGCGCGGTGGCCCGGGTCAGCGGACCGGCCGTGGCGAACCGGCCGCAGACGAAGGCGAACAGGGGCATGTGGAACGCGTAGAGGACCACGACCAGGGCGGCCATCGTGTCCGAGGGCATCCGCTGCTCGGCGACGTGGCCGACCACGACCAGCGTGATGGCGACGAAGCGGAGGTTGTCCCAGTAGGCCTGCCGCGGGCGGGGTGGAGCCGCGCTGGGGAGGCCCGCGGTCACGCGTCCGGCCCCGTCTCCCGCGCGTACTCGGCCAGCACGTCGTCCATGGGGCCGTCGGCGGCGACGCGGCCGGCGCGCAGGTAGATCCCCCGGCGGCAGAACCGCTGCAGGTCCTTCTCGCTGTGCGAGACGAGGAACAGCGTGCGGCCGGCGGCGATGAGCTCGTCGATGCGGGCGTAGCACTTGCGCTTGAACGCCTTGTCGCCGACGGCCAGCACCTCGTCGACGAGGATGACCGGCTCCTCCAGCCGCGAGACCACCGCGAAGGCCACCCGCACCTTCATCCCGCTGGACAGGTGCTTGTAGGGCGTGTCGAGGAAGTCGTCGATCTCGGCGAAGTCGACGATGTGGTCGAAGTGCTCGGCGATGGCCGCCTTGTCCATCCCGTGCAGGCCCGCCGTCAGCGCGATGTTCTCGCGGACGCTGAGGTCGCCGACGAAGCCGCCGGTGATCTCGATCAGGGGAGCCACGCCGGCCCGGACGTCGACCGCGCCGCGATCGGGCAGCAGCACGCCGGCGACCAGCTTGAGCAGGGTCGACTTGCCCTGCCCGTTGCGGCCCACCACCCCGATGGTCTCCCCGGGCTGCACGTCGAAGCTGACGCCGTCCAGCGCCCAGAACTCACCCGGGCGCACCCCCGCCTGCTTGCCCATGAGCAGGTCGCGGACGCTGCGGTGCCGGCGGCCGCGGTGGAACCGCACGCCCACGTCGGCGACCGAGATGACCGGTGCGTCGACCACGGCGTCAGATCTCCTTCAGGACGGTGCGCTCCAGGCGGGCGAAGGAGGCCCACCCGACGACGAGCAGGACCAGGGTCGCGACGACGGACTTGCCGACGTCGCCCCAGTCCAGCTGTCCCGGGAAGAACCCGGCGCGGCACAGCTCGAAGATCCCGGCCAGCGGGTTGAGCGAGAAGAGCAGGTCGAAGGGCTCGGGGACGTCGGAGATCCCGTAGATCACCGGCGTCGCGTAGAAGCCCAGGCGCAGCGCGATCCGGACCAGCCGCTCGAGGTCGCGCACGAGGACCACCATCGGCGCGAGCAGCAGGCCGATGCCCAGGATCAGCAGCGCCTGCAGCACGATCGCCAGCGGCAGGAACACCAGCCGCCAGTTGACGTGCGCCGAGTAGAGGACGGCGAACAGAGCGAGCACCGGCAGGCTCAGGACGAACTCCACGCCCTTGGAGAGCACGACCCGCACCACCCAGATCTCGCGGGGGACGTTGGTCGAGCGGACCAGCTTCGCCTCGCTGCGCAGCGCCTTGGCCGTGTCGCCGACGGCGCTGTTGAACCAGGTCCAGGGCAGCAGCCCGGCGAGGAGGAAGACGATGTAGGGCGTCTCGCCGACGGTCCGGGTGAAGACCTGCGTGAAGATGAACCAGTAGATGCCCGCGAGCAGCAGCGGCTCGAGGATCGACCAGACGTAGCCCAGGGCGGAGTCGGCGTACCGGACCTTGAGGTCGCGTCCGACCAGGAGCCGGATCGCCCGGCGCCGCTGCCACAGCTGGGCCGGCCGCGTCCAGGGACCGGTCCGGCGGGCAGGGCGGGGCGCCGGGGTGGGCTCGGTGGTGACCTGGGTGTCGTCGACCGTGCTCACCGCGCCGTCCGTGCCGTCTGCAGAGTCGGCGACGGGCGCTG
This sequence comes from Geodermatophilus sp. SYSU D00965, assembly GCF_054050075.1. Lineage (NCBI taxonomy): Bacteria > Bacillati > Actinomycetota > Actinomycetes > Geodermatophilales > Geodermatophilaceae > Geodermatophilus > Geodermatophilus sp. SYSU D00965. Next base: position 221,764 of record NZ_JBJGYQ010000005.1, read on the forward strand.
GCCGACCAGGAAACCCGCTCCCCAGCTCAGGTGGATGGTGGCGAGGACGACGGGGAACCACGCGCGCGCGCCCAGGCTCATGTGCCGGCTGTCGACGGTGGCCGCCGACACCAGGCCGAAGAGGTAGGCCACCGGGGCCAGCCAGCCCCAGCGCAGCGCCGCCACGCGGGTGCGGCGGCCGACCAGCCCGGCGGCCGCGCCGGTGAGGACCAGTGCGGTGGTGACCGGTGGGGCGAGGTAGCGCGGGTTGACCGTGTCGGGGTACTGGCGGATCACCTCGCGACGCCAGCGGCCGGTGTGGAAGAACTGCCGGACCAGCTCGGGCCAGGAGGACCGGGGTCGGTAGGTGACCGACAGGTCGGGGGAGAACCAGACCACCTCGCCGGCCCGCCGGATCCGCAGGTTGAGCTCCCAGTCCTGGGCGCGGTGGTAGTGCTCGTCGAAGCCCCCGAGCCGCTCGAGCACGTCCCGCCGGAACACGCCGAGGTAGACCGAGTCCGCGGGACCCTCGGCGCCGCCGACGTGGAAGCTGCCGCCGCCCAGGCCGATCCAGGACCGGTACGCCCGCGCGACGGCCTGCTCGAACGACGTCTGACCGACGGCGAGCATCAGGCCGCCGACGTTCGCCGCGCCGGTGGTCAGCAGGAGGTCCACCGCGCGGGCCAGGTAACCGGGGGAGAGCAGCCCGTGGGCGTCGACCCGGACGACGATGTCGTGGCTGGCCGCGCGCAGCGCCGCGTTCAGGCCCGCCGGGGTCCGCCCGGTCGGGTTCTGCACCAGGCGGATCCGCGGGTCCGACGCGGCGAGCCGGTGCGCGATGTAGTCGGTGTGGTCCTTCGAGGGGCCCAGCGCGAGGATGAGCTCGACGTCGCCCTCGTACGCCTGCGACAGCACCTCGCCGACGCTCTCGGTGAGCGTCTTGGCGCCGTTCAGGACCGGCATGACCACGGAGACGGAGGGCCACTCCCGCGTCGGGGACGCCGGGTCCCAGGCTTCTGCTACGGCCATAACGCAACCGATGCTAGGTCACTTCCGGCCGCCTCCCGGCCACCTCCGCGAAACCCAGTGGTGGGTGTGGCGACTGGTGCGGACGGGGCGGTCCGTCTCCCGCCGAGGCCCCCCGCATAGGCTCTCCGGTGATGAGCGACTCGCCGCTGGACCGCCGCACCGGACTCCCCGTCGTGGCCATGGTCGGTGGCGGCCAGCTGGCGCGGATGACGCACCAGGCCGCGATCGCGCTCGGCCAGTCGCTGCGGGTGCTGTCGACCGGCCCCGACGAGTCCGCGGCCCTCGTCGCCGCCGACGTCCGCCTGGGCGACCACCGCGACCTCGACGCCCTGCTGGGGGTGGCCGAGGGCGCCACCGTGGTCACCTTCGACCACGAGCACGTGCCCACCGAGCACCTGCACGCGCTGCGGGACGCCGGGCACCGCGTCGCGCCGGGCCCGGAGGCGCTGGTCCACGCCCAGGACAAGCTGGTCCTCCGGCGGGCGCTGGCCGCGGCCGGGGAGCCGCAGCCGGCCTGGGCCGAGGTCGCCTCCGTCGACGAGATCGCCGCCTTCGGCGACCGGCACGGCTGGCCGGTGGTGGTCAAGACGCCGCGCGGCGGCTACGACGGCAAGGGCGTGTTCGTGGTGGACGACGCCGCCGCGGCCGCCGAGCTCGTCGAGCGGCACGGCACGCTGCTGGCCGAGGAGCGGGTGCCGCTGGTCCGCGAGCTGGCCGCCGTCGTCGCGCGGTCGCCGTTCGGTCAGGTCGCGGTCTGGCCGGTCGTGGAGACCGTGCAGCGCGACGGGATCAACACCGAGGTGCTCGCCCCCGCGCCCGGTCTGGACGAGGCCACCACCACCGCCGCCCAGGAGCTCGCCGTGCGCGTCGCCGACCGGGTCGGGGTCGTGGGCGTGCTCGCCGTCGAGCTGTTCCAGACCCCGGACGCCGTCCTGGTCAACGAGCTGGCCATGCGGCCGCACAACTCCGCCCACTGGACGATCGAGGGTTCGCGCACCAGCCAGTTCGAGCAGCACCTGCGCGCCGTCCTCGACTACCCGCTGGGCGCGACGGCGATGACCGCACCGGTCGTCGTCATGGCCAACGTGCTCGGTGGGGAGGCCGCGGAGGAGGGGTGGTCCGGCCCCGCCATCGACGAGCGGGTGCACCACCTGATGGCGCACTGGCCCGACGTGAAGCTGCACTGGTACGGCAAGGGGCAGCGCCCCGGCCGCAAGCTCGGCCACGTCACCGCGCTGGGCGACGACCTCGCCGAGGTGCGCGCCCGCGCGGTCGCCGCCGCTCGTTACCTGGCCGACGGCGAGGTCGACCCGGCGTTCGCCTTCACCACCGAGCACTGAACCCCGACACCGAGCACTGGAGGAGCCCCGCGTGGACCCGGACCCCGGCAGCCCGGTCGTCGGCATCGTCATGGGCAGTGACTCCGACTGGCCGATGATGGAGCCGGCGGCCACGGCGCTGGCCGAGTTCGGCGTCCCGTACGAGGCGCACGTGGTCTCCGCGCACCGCACGCCGCGGCGGATGCTCGAGTACGCCGAGTCGGCCGCAGGACGCGGCCTGCGGGTGATCGTCGCCGGCGCCGGGGGAGCGGCCCACCTGCCGGGGATGGTCGCGGCGGCCACGCCGCTGCCGGTGATCGGCGTCCCCCGCCCGCTGGACCAGCTCGACGGGCTGGACAGCCTGCTGTCGATCGTGCAGATGCCCGCCGGCGTGCCGGTGGCCACGGTCAGCATCGGCGGCGGGCGCAACGCCGGGCTGCTCGCCGTGCGCATCCTGGCCGCGGCCGACGCCGAGCTGCGGTCGGCCGTGGAGCGCTTCCAGTCCGACCTCGCCGACGCCGTGGTGGCCCGTGACGCGGCGCTGCAGGAGCGGTTCCGCTCGACCTGAGCCGTCCTACGATCTACCCGTGGGTAACAACGCCGGCGGGCTGTACGCGCTGACCGAGGAGCACGAGGCGATCCGGGAGGCGGTCCGGGACATCTCGGAGCGCGAGATCGCGCCGCACGCGGCCGAGGTGGACGCCGAGTCGCGGTTCCCCGTCGAGGCTCGCAAGGCGCTGACCGCCGCCGGGTTCCACGCCACGCACATCCCCGAGGCCTACGGCGGCGAGGGTGCCGACGCCATCGCCACCTGCATCGTCATCGAGGAGGTCGCCCGCGTCGACGCGAGCGCCTCGCTCATCCCCGCCGTCAACAAGCTCGGCTCGACGCCGATCCTCCTGTCGGCGTCCGAGGAGCTCAAGCAGGCGGTGCTGCCCTCCATCGCGGCGGGCGACTCGATGATCAGCTACGGGCTCTCCGAGCGGGAGGCCGGCTCCGACGCCGCCGCGATGAGGACCCGCGCCCGGCTCGAGGGCGACACCTGGGTGCTCAACGGCACCAAGGCGTGGATCACCAACTCCGGGATCTCCGACTGGTACACGGTCATGGCCGTCACCGACCCGGACAAGGGCGCCAAGGGCATCTCCGCGTTCGTCGTGCACAAGGACGACCCGGGCTTCGCCGTCGGGCCCAAGGAACGGAAGATGGGCATCAAGGGCTCGCCGACCTGCGAGCTGTACTTCACCGACTGCACCATCCCGGCCGACCGCATCGTCGGCGAGCCCGGCACCGGCTTCAAGACCGCGCTCCGGACGCTGGACTTCACCCGGCCGACCATCGGCGCGCAGGCCGTCGGCATCGCCCAGGGGGCGCTCGACGCCGCGGTGGCCTACGTCAAGGACCGCAAGCAGTTCGGCGCCAGCATCAGCAGCTTCCAGGGCGTGCAGTTCATGCTCGCCGACATGGAGATGAGGATCGAGGCCGCCCGGCACCTGGTCTACGTCGCCGCGGCCGCGGGTGAGCAGGGCCGTCCCGACGTCACCCGCGTGTCGGCCTCCGCCAAGGCCTTCGCCTCCGACGTCGCGATGCAGGTGACCACCGACGCCGTCCAGCTGTTCGGCGGCGCCGGCTACACGCTGGACTTCCCCGTCGAGCGGATGATGCGCGACGCCAAGATCACCCAGATCTACGAGGGCACCAACCAGATCCAGCGCATGGTGATCGCCCGGAGCCTCCTGAAGTAGGGCGCCGGCCCGGGTCGTCCCGAGGGGTTGACGCGATCAAACGGTAAGAGGACTCTTACCGTTCGTGGACGCTTACCGAGACGAGGACGGCTGGTCCGCGCTGGGCGACCCCACCCGGCGGGCCATCGTCGCCGCCCTGGCCGAACGGCCGCGCGCGGTCGGCGAGCTCGCCGCCGAGCTCCCGATCAGCCGTCCCGCGGTGTCCCAGGCGCTGAAGGTCCTCAAGGACGCCGGCCTGGTCACCGAACGCCCCGTGGGCACGCGCCGCATCTACCGGCTCAACCCCACGGCGGTGGCCGCCCTGCGAGACCAGTTGGACACCTTCTGGTCCCGCGCGCTGGCCAACTACGGCGACGTCCTCGCTCCACCGCACGACGCACGGCCGCACGACCCAGGAGAGAACCCCGAGCAACCGGCAGAGGAGAGGCCATGACCCAGGCACCGGCCGCGGTGGTCCGTCGGCAGATCGTCGTCGACGCCCCGATCGAGCAGGCGTTCGCCGTGTTCACCGAGCGCTTCGGCGACTTCAAGCCGCGGGAGCACAACCTCCTCGCCGCGCCGATCGCCGAGACCGTCTTCGAGCCGCGGGTCGGCGGCGCCATCTACGACCGCGCCACCGACGGCAGCGAGTGCCGCTGGGCCCGGGTGCTGGCCTACGAGCCGCCGGCCCGGGTGGTGTTCAGCTGGGACATCGGCCCCACCTGGCGGGTCGAGTCCGACCCCGAGAACGCCAGCGAGGTCGAGGTCCGGTTCCACGCCGAGACGCCCGAGCGCACCCGGGTGGAGCTGGAGCACCGCAACCTCGACCGGCACGGCCCCGGCTGGGAGGCCGTGGCCGGCGGCGTCGGTGCCGACGACGGCTGGCTGCTGTACCTGGAGCGGTACGCCGCGCTGGTCACCGCGGGCGGCTGAGGTCCGGGCGCCGTCGTCCCGGGGCGGGCTGGGGACGCCCGTGCGTCTCGTACATCCGTCCCGCGACGACGGCGCCGGAGGCGGCCGTGAGCGCGGCGACCACCCAGACCGCGACCGCTGGGCCGAACGCGTCGGCGACGACGCCGGCCACCAGGGCGCCGACGGCGAACCCGCCGTCCCGCCACAGCCGGTAGACGCCGACCGCGCGGGCCCGCCAGGCCGGGTGGGCGACGTCGCCGACGACGGCCAGCAGCGTGGGGTAGACCATCGCGGTGCCCGCGCCCAGCAGCACCGCGGCCAGCGCCCAGGCGCCGAAGCTGCTGCCGAGGGCGACCAGGGCCAGCGCGAGCGCCTGGACCTCCATGCCCGTGGCGATGAGCCACTTGCGGCCCAGCCGGTCCGAGGCTGCGCCGGTGACCAGTTGGCCGAGGCCCCACACGGCCGGGTACAGCGCCGCGAGCACGCCGATCTGCCCCACCGAGAGGCCGGAGGCGGCGAACAGCAGCGGGAACAGTCCCCAGGCGAGGCCGTCGTTGAGGTTGTTGACCAGGCCCGCCTGGCTGGCGGCCGAGAGCGCCCGCTCCCGGAAAGAGGTGAGGACGGCGACCTGGCGGGTGGACAGCCCGCCGTTGTGCGCGCCGGCGTGCCCGGCGGCCTCGAGCCGGGCGTGGTCGCGGGTCTCGCGCACGGCCAGCCCGGAGGCGCCGAGGCCCAGCGCGATCACCGCGGCGCCGAACAGGAACGGTGCCGGGCGCAGCCCGTAGGTGGCGGCCAGCCAGCCGGTCACCAGTGCGGCGACGGCGACCGCGCCGTAGCCGGCGGCCTCGTTCAGGCCCATCGCCAGGCCGCGGCGGGCGGGACCGACCAGGTCGATCTTCATGACCACCGTGGTCGACCAGGTCAGTCCCTGGTTCACGCCCAGCAGCACGTTCGCCGCCACGACCCACCACCAGGTCGGCCCCCAGATGAGCATCGCGGGCACCGGCAGGGCGACCAGCCAGCCGGCCACGAGCACCGGCTTGCGGCCGAACCGGTCCGACAGCGTGCCGGCGAGGAAGTTCGTGGCCGCCTTCACCAGGCCGAAGGCGGCGATGAACGCGAGCCCGGACGCGAAGCCCGGAACGCCGAACGTCTGCTCGGCGAGCAGGGGCACGACCGTGCGCTCCTGACCCAGCGTCGCGCCGACGAGGGCGTTGACGGCGACGAGCAGCACGAACTGGGGCAGGTTCTGCCGCAGCCCGAGCCGGATCGGCGGGGCCGGGGCTCCTCCGGCGGACGGCGCGCCGACGGAGCCGCCGGCCGAGGTCACGCGGTGACCTCCAGCGCGGCGCCGGTGGCCGTCGCCCACTCCTCGGCGCCGGCGAGGAGGACGGCGACGTCGCGGTGCCCGGCCCGTTCCAGGACGCTGGCGGCGGTCATCGCGCGCTCGCCGTGCCCGCACATCGTGACCACCGGTCCGGCCGGCAGGTCGGCGGCGGGCAGCGCGCCGAGTTCGACGTGGCGTGCCGAGGGCAGGTGTCCGCCCGCGTACTCGCGGTCCTGCCGGACGTCGAGGACGCGCGCGGGGTCCACCTGCCCGGGCTGCAGCAGCGGGACCGTGGCGACCGGCTGCCCGGCTGCGGCCCAGGCGGCGACGCCACCGGCCAGCTCGCCGGCGAGGACGTCGTAGCCGACCTTGCGGGCCTGCCAGACCACCTCGTCGGGGTCCTGCTCGGCCCGCCGCACGAACACCAGGGGGGTGGCCGGGTCGGGGACCAGCCAGCCCAGCCAGGTGGCGAACACCGGCCGCAGGCTGATGGCCAACGAGCCGGGGACGTGCCCGGCGGCGTACGTGGCGGGCGGGCGGACGTCGACGATCTCCGCCCCGGCGGCCCGTGCGGCCAGGACCTGGGGGACGGTCAGGCGGGCGAGGCAGGCGTCGGCCGTGAGCGGGGCCGGGCCGCGCCGGTTGACCTCGGCCAGCCGCCGGAAGTACGCCGGGAACGAGCCGAGGCTGTCCAGCAGCCGGCCGACGAAGGCATCCTCGTCCGCAGTGGCCAGCAGCGGGTTGGTCGCCTTCTCGCGCCCGATGGTGCTGCTGCGCGCCGCACCGGGCGGGGCCGAGCAGAACGAGCCGGCGCCGTGGGTGGGCCACACCTGGACCTCGTCGGGCAGGGTGGCCAGCCGTCGGAGCGACGCGTACTGGGCCCGGGCCAGCTCCTCGGTGCGGTCGGGGTCGACCAGGTCGGTGCGCGCCGCCGCGCCGACGAGCAGGGAGCCACCGGTGAACACCCCGAGGGGGCGGTCGCCGTCGGCGAGCAGGTAGGCGAGGTGCTCGCCGGTGTGCCCGGGGGTCCCGAGCGCGCGCAGCGTCAGCCCGCCGAGGTCCACCTCGTCGCCGTCGCTCAGGCCGTGGTGGGTGTAGGCCCGGGAGCCCGCCGCGGAGGCGAGCAGCCGTGCACCACCGGCGGCCAGGTCGACCGCGCCGGTGACGAAGTCGGCGTGCAGGTGCGTGTCGGCGGCGAACGCGACACTCCAGTCGCGCGCCCGGGCCGCCGCGTGCACGGCGCGCAGGTCGCGGCTGGCGTCGACGACCAGCGCGCGGCCGTTCCCGAGGCCCACCATCCAGGTCGTGTTGCCCAGGCCGTCGTCCACGACGGGGACCAGCTCCGGCGCCATGACCCCCTCCGTTCAAGGGAATGCTTGAACGATGGTCCCGCCCGCGTAAGGTGTCAAGCGATGTCTTGAACGAGGAGGTCGCGTGGGGGATCGGCAGGCGAAGAGCGCCCTGTACGACGCGCTCGCGTCGGTGGGGAAGGCGCTGGGCAACGGCCGGCGGGCGGAGCTGGTCGACGTGCTGTCCCAGGGGGAGCGCAGCGTCGAGGAACTCGCCGGAGAGATCTCCCAGACGGTCGCGAACACGTCCCAGCACCTGCAGTTCCTGCTCCGCGCCGGGTTGGTCCGCACCCGGCGGGACGGCCCGCGGGTCCGCTACTCGCTGGCCGGTGACGCCGTCGGCGCACTGTGGCGCACCATGCGGGAGGTCGCCGGCGAGCACGCCGCCCGCATCGACGAGCTGGCGGCGGCCTACCTGGGCGACCGGTCGCAGCTGGCGACGATCGGGCGCGAGGAGCTGCTCGACCGGATGCGGGCCGGGGAGGTCGTCGTCCTCGACGTCCGGCCACCGGCCGAGTACGCCGCCGGCCACCTGCCCGACGCGATCAACGTCCCGCCCGACGAGCTGGCGGCCAGGCTCCGCGACCTGCCCGACGGGCAGCCCGTCGTGGCCTACTGCCGCGGCCCCCTGTGCGCCTACGCCGACACCGCGGTCCGTGCGCTCACCGCGCAGGGCCGGTCCGCGTGGCGACTGGTCGACGGGTTGCCGGAGTGGGCGGCCGCCGGCCTGCCCGTCGTCCGGGCGACGGCCTGATCGATCAGCGGACGGGCGTCCAGGCCAGGCGCGGCGAGGGCTGCTGTGCCCCGGCCCGCATCGGAACCGGCGTCGAGGGCCGGTGCGGCTGCGCGGACGCCTGCTGCGCGGACCGTCAGCGACCGGCCACGGACGTGAACAGCTCCTCGTAGGCGTCCAGCACCGTCGACAAGGCGTAACGCTCCCGCGCCCGTGCCCGGCCCTGCTCCGGGTCGGGCCGGGCCGCGGCCAGCCGGGCCAGCCCCGCCGCGATCGCGGCGGCGTCCCGCGGGGGGACGACGGCGCCGAAGCCGGTCTCCCGCACCGGCGTGCGGACGCCGGGCAGGTCGCTGGCCAGTACCGGGACCCCGGCCAGCATCGCCTCGACCTGCACGATGCCGAAGGCCTCGAACGCGTTGACCGACGGCAGCGCGAACACGTCGATGGAGGCGTAGAGGTCGGCGATGTCCTCCTCGGGCAGGAAGCCGAGCAGCCGGATGCGCGGGTCGCCGGCGGCCACGGCGCGCACCTCGTCGACGACCGAGCCGCCGGCCACGTCGGTGAAGTCCCCGCCGATGAGCAGCCGGGCGTCCGGGTCGGCGAGCGCGCGGAAGCCCCGCACCAGGTACTGCAGGCCCTTCTCCTCGACGATCCGGCCGAGGAACCCGACGTGCAGGCCGGCGCCGTCCCGGAACCGCGGCACCCCGGCCGGGCGGTCCAGGCAGGGCGGCGGGACGACCGCCGTCCGGCCGGCCATCGCCGGCCACAGCCGGCTGGACCGCGCGTAGTCCTCGCTGGAGACGACGACCCGGTCGCTGCGGCGCAGCGTCTGCCGGCTGGCCAGGTCCACGCCCCAGGTCTGGACGCGGTTGAGCGGGCCCGGCGGCAGGCTGACGTCGCAGTGGTAGGTGGCGACGAGGGGCGAGCCGAGCCCGGCCAGCAGCGCGGCCTCGGGCATGGGGAGGTGGAGGTTGGTCACCGACGCCGTCCGGGCCGCGGCGCGCACCCGCCGCACCAGGTCGGGGCTGACCACGCCCTTGCCCAGCCGCGCCAGCACCGGGGTCCGCTCGACCTCGACGCCGTTGCGCACCTCCCGGGCCGGCAGCCGCCGGTCGTGCCGGCTGGCGACCACCCGGACCCGGTGACCGCGCTCCACCAGGCCCTCGGCGACGTCGCGGGCGACGTTGGTGAGGCCGCTGACGTAGGGCGTGTAGTAGTCCAGCGCGATCAGCACGTCGAGCCGGTCGGTCACCGGAGGTCCTCCCGTCGGTCGAACGTGCCGTCCCCGCCGGCCCCCGCCGAGCGGAACAGGACCGAACCGGTCCAGGCCAGGGCGGCCGCCGAGCCCCCTGCGAACGCCAGCGCCGCGCGGGCCACGAGGTCCGGCACCACCCAGAAGAGCACGGCCGCCGCCACCAGGCCCACCGCCCACCCGATCGCGCTGTCCCGGTGGCGGCCGCCGGCCACGAGCGCCTGGCTGGTGACCAGCAGCCCGAGGTGGACGACGCTGCCGGCGGCCAGGACGGCGACGTCCGCGCCGGGCAGCACGTAGCGGGGACCGAACAGCAGGGCGACCACCGGCGGGCCGGCCAGAGCCCCGGCGACGGCGGCGACGCCGGCCCCGGCGGCGACCAGCCCGGCCCAGCCGAGCAGCAGCCGCCGCAGCCGGCCGCGGTCGCCGGACGCGCCGACGGCGGCCAGCGGCCGGATGAGCGCGCTCTGCAGCGGGACGACGACGAACAGGGGGAGCCGCACCAGGGTGAAGGCGGCGACGAACGCCGCCGCGACGGCCCGCTCGTCGGGCTCGGCCGCCCCGGTCACGAGCACCGGCGCCGCGTTGAGCAGCGCCTGGGCGCACAGCGCCCCGACCACCAGGTGCCCGAGGTCGGCCAGAGCCAGCCGCGGGCGCGGCGCCGCGGTGCCGGCCGCGCGCCGGCCGGTCGAGAGCAACCGGGCCAGCAGCGGGAGGTGCGCCAGCGCCAGCGCGGCCACCAGGGTCCAGCCGAAGGCCTCGACCGAGGGCGGGTCGGCCAGGGCGGCCACCGTCGCCGCGCCGGCGACCCGCAGCGCGCCGTCGGCCACCAGGACCGCGCCGTACCGGCCGGCGGCGCCGCGGGCCATGAGCAGCCCGCGCAGCACGAACTGCCCGGCCGAGACGGCGCACACGGCGAGCAGGGCCAGCAGCAGCCCCACCCGGCCGCCCAGCGCCGGGGACAGCAGCGGCCAGCCGGCCAGCAGGACGGCGGCGCTCAGCCCGGTCAGCAGCGCGGCGGCGGGCAGCGTCCCGCGGGGCAGCGCACCCGCCGGCGGCCGGTCGTGCAGCAGCCGGGTCAGCTCCACCTCCAGCGGGAGGAACACCCCGAAGCCGACGACGAGGGCCAGGGACCAGTAGGCGCCGAAGTCCGCGTACTCCGCGGCCGGCAGGGCCCGGGCCGGCAGCGCCAGGTAGCCGTAGGTGAGCACCCCGGACACCGCCAGGCAGGCCGCCATCCAGCTGAGCGAGGGCAGCAGGCGCCTGCGTCCGGGCGCGGCGGCCGGCGTCCCGCTCCGGCCGGCGGTCAGCGCGCCGGCCCGGCCGGTCGGGGCCGGGTCTCCTGCGCAGTCACGCCCAGGACGGTATCGGGGCCGGGCCGCCCGCGCGGTGCCCGCACCCCGCCGCGCGGACGGCAGGGTGTCTACTGATCGTCTGCCCCCGAGGAACCCCAGGAGGATGGCCGGTGGACGTGGTCGACCTCGACCGAGCCGGCGCCGTCCCCGGGGAGGAGCCCGCGCCCCGCCCGGCCCGGCGGCTGCGCGGGCCGGTGCCGCTGCTGCTGGCGCTGCTCGCGGTGCTCTGCGCGGTCGCGCTGCCGCTCGCCCCCGTGGAGATGAGCGTCCCCACGGTGAGCTGGCCGCAGGACCCGCAGCGGCCCGCCGCCACGATGCTCGAGCTCACCAACCAGGAGCCGCTGGCCCTCGACGTCCGGTTCAGCTGCGCGGCGGTCGCCGCCGCGGCGGCCACCCCCGAGGGCGTCGTCGTCTCGACCCTCGTCCCCGGCCACCCCGCCGCGCAGACCGACGGCCTGCTCGTCACCGCCCGGGACGGCACGCTGCGCGTCCTGGCCCGCGGTCAGGAGCTGCTGGCCGAGCCGGTCCGCGGCGGGGACTGCGCGTATGGCGTCGAGGCCTCGCGGGCCGGCCTGTCGGTCACGCGGGACGGCGTCCGGCTCGCCTCGGTCCCCGTCGCCGACGGGCCCGACACGCTGCCCGACGTCGACGTGCTGGCCACCAGCGTGACGCGGCTGCCCACCGACGACGACCTGCGCGTGCAGGTGACCGTCGACGACCAGTTCAACACCACGCCGACCGCGGTCAAGGGCGTGCTGGTGGCCGTGCTGCTGCTCTCGGCCGCGGGGGCGCTGGTCGCGCTGTGGCGGCGCGAGCGGGGCCTGCCGCGGCCCGCCCCGGTCGACCGGGGGCCCTCCCCGGGGTGGCCGGCCCGCGTCGTGGACGTGCTGGTCGTCGGCACGCTGCTGCTGTGGTGGTTCATCGCGCCGCTGTCGGACGACGACGGCTACTACGCGGCGATGGCCCGCAACGCCTCGGCGGAGGGGTTCGTCGGGAACTACTACCAGATCCTCAACCAGTCGTTCACGCCGTTCACCTGGTTCTACCGGCTGCTCGGCTGGTGGCAGCAGGTCGGCACCAGCCCCGTCCTGCTGCGGGTGCCGGCGCTGCTGGTCGGCCTGGGCACGTGGGTGCTGCTGCGCCGGTTCGTCACCCGCCCGGGCGGCCTGCCGGACGAGTGGGCGGGCCGGCGCGCCGCGCGGCTGGCCGTCGTCGTCGTCCTCGCGGCGACCTTCCTGGCCTGGTGGCTGCCCTACGGCATGGGGGTCCGGCCGGAGGCGGTGGTCGGCCTGCTCGCGCTGGCGACGATGACGGCGGTGGCCGCGGCCCTGCGCACCGGCCGGCTGCTGCCGCTCGCGCTGGGGGTCGGCGTGGCGGCCATGGCGGTCGTGGTCCACCCGACCGGTTTCGTGGCGCTGGCGCCGCTGGTCGCCGCCCTGCCGCGGCTGGTCCCGCTGGTGGCCGGCGGGCAGCCGTGGCGCGAGCGGCTCACCCGCACCGCGCTGGTCGTGGCCCCTGGCGCCCTCGCGAGTGCCGCCGCCTTCGCCGACGGCACGCTCCACGACTTCCTCCGCGGCCAGGCGGTCTTCCTGTCCATCCAGGCGCAGGACGACTGGACCGGTGAGTACCAGCGCTACGGCTTCCTGCTCGCCAGCAACCCGATGGGCGCCTACGGCCGCCGGGCCGCGGTCCTCGTCGGCATCGTGCTGCTGGCCTGGTTCTGGCTGGCCGCGGCGGCCGCGCGGGGGCGCGGGGACCGGCTGCCGGCCCTGCTCACCCTGGCCGGCGGCTCGCTGACCGCGGCGTTCCTGCTGCTCTGGCTGACGCCCAGCAAGTGGACCCACCACTTCGGCGCGCTGGCCGGACTCGGCCCCGCGTTCCTCGCGCTGTTCCTCGTCGCCCTGCCCGTGCTGGTGCGGCAGCTCACCGGCGGGCGGAGGGCCGGGCCGGCGCTGCCGGTGGTCGCCCTCGGCTCGCTGGCGGTCGCGGCCGCGCTGGCCCTGCACGGGCAGAACGAGTACGCCTACTCGTGGCTGCCCGGGCTGCCCAACCCCCAGGAGGCCCCGCACGTGGGGCCGCTCCGCTTCGACAACCCGCTGCTGTGGGGCGCCGTCGCGGTCGTCCTGGTGCTCCTCGCCCGCCGCCACCTGCGCCGGCGGGGCGGCCGCGGGCCGGCCTGGACGCTGGCCGCGCCGCTGCTGGTCCTGCTGTTCCTGGGGACCTCGCTGGGCTACCTGGTCGGCAGCTTCGGGCTGGCGACGGTCCGGACGCTGGACGGGTACTCCCCGTGGGCCGACGCGCTGACCGACCCGCTCGCCGAGGACTGCGGGGCCGCCGACGCGCTGCGCGTCTTCGACGTCTCCGCGGCCCGCCCCGTGCCGGCCCGCACACCGACGCCGGAGCCGGGCGCACCGTTCGTCCGCGGCGGCGGGTGGTTCGCGCCCGGCGTCCCCCCGGCCGAGCCGGGGACCGGCGCCGCGACGGAGACCTGGGGGAGCCTGCCGGGCGGGGGCGGGTCCGAGGACCTCACCGGCAGCACGACCACCCCGTGGTTCGACCTGCCGGCGGTGGAGGGCGACGACGTCCTCGCCGTGCTCGCCGCGGGCCGGCTGGACGGCGGCAACCGGCTGGAGGTGCAGTTCGCCGCCGACGGCGGGGCAGGCGAGCCGCGGGTCGTGCGGACCCAGGAGCTGACCGACGCCGTCGGCTCACCGGTGTGGCGCACCTTCCCCCTCGACGTGGCGGCGGCCCGGGCGGACGGCGCGACGGCGCTGCGGCTGGTGGCGCAGGACGCCAGTGGCGGGCCGGGTGGCTGGCTGGCCTTCACCGGGCCGTCGGTCCTGCCGCTGGTGCCGCTGCGCGACTACCTGCCGGCGGACGCGACCGTCGCCGTGGCGTGGCAGGTCTCCTTCCTCTTCCCGTGCCAGCACCTCCCGGTGATCCGCCACGGGATCACCGAGCCGCCGGAGTACGGGGTCGTCTGGCGCAACGGCGTCACCGGCTACGGCATCACCGAGAGCACCTGGACGGTGCCGCGGGGCGGGCTGTTCGCCCCGGTGCAGCGGACGTCGGGCAGCACCGAGCTGGCCGCGTTCATGCCCTCGGCGCCGAACGTGCGCGACCTGCAGGTCTTCCGGTTCGTCGTCCCGTACCCGACCGACGGCTACGACCTGGTGAGCACCCGCGTGACCCGAGCGGGGTGGGCCGGGCCACCGGTCTAGCGACACGGGCGCGACCTGGGGTTGTTTGCCCCCGGCTGAGAGGGTGCACTGATACGGACGACCGCAGGACCGCACGAGGGAGGAGGCCGGGTGGAGACCGACGGCACGGCCGCCACGCGCGCCGCCCACGTGCGCTTCGAGGCGAACACCGCCGTGCAGCCGGAGTTGCCGGCCGTCGCCCTGCCGGTCCCGGGCGCCGCGCCGCGGCGCACCCCGGTCACCGTCGCCGGCGGGCTGGTGCGGGCCGTGCGCCCGCGGCAGTGGGTCAAGAACGTGCTGGTCTTCGCCGCCCCGCTGGCCTCCGGACAGGTCCTCGACGCCGACGTGCTGGGCCCCACGGTGCTGGCCTTCGCCCTGTTCTGCCTGGCCGCGGGCGGGGTCTACCTGGTCAACGACGTCCGGGACGTGGCCGAGGACCGGCGGCACCCGCGCAAGCGATCCCGGCCGGTGGCCGCCGGCACCGTCCCGGTGCCGGTCGCGCTGGTCGCGGGCGTCGCGTTGCTCGCCGGGTCGCTGACCGGCGCGCTGCTGCTGACCCGGCCGGCGCTGGCCGGGGTCCTGGGCGCCTACGTCGCGATCTCGCTGGCCTACTCGTTCTGGCTCAAGGACCAGCCGGTCATCGACCTCGCCGCGGTGGCCTCCGGGTTCCTGCTGCGGGGCGTCGCCGGGGGCGCGGCGGCGGGCATCGCGCTGTCCCAGTGGTTCCTGCTCGTGGCCGCCTTCGGTGCGCTGTTCATGGTGGCCGGGAAGCGGTACGCCGAGGCCGAGGCGCTGGGCGACGCCGGGGAGACCCGGCGCTCCCTGCGGTCGTACTCGCCGAGCTACCTGCGCTTCGTCTGGAGCCTCTCGGCGGGCGTGACCTGCACCGCGTACAGCCTGTGGGCCTTCGAGATGGTCGAGGCCGCCCACGGCTTCCCCTGGCAGACGCTGTCCATCGCGCCGTTCGTGCTGGCACTGCTGCGCTACGCCGTCGACGTCGACCGCGGCAGCGCCGGTGCACCGGAGGAGATCGTGCTCGGCGACCGCGGGCTGCTGGTGCTCGGTGTCGTCTGGGTGGCGATCGTGGCGATCGGGGCCTGGGCGGCCTGAGCCCGGCGCCCCGCGCCGGCAGCGCCCTGAGTCATGCGACGCATCCTCTCGGTCTGGCCCACGGACTCCGGCCTCGTCTACGAGGTCGACGGCGCCGACCCCGCGACCGGGGACGGCGCCGTCGACGTCGACCTCGACGGACGGCGGATCTGGTCGTTCCGCCCCGGGACGACGCCGGTCCCGCCGGAGCTGCGGCCCGAGGGCCCCGCGCCGGAGTCGCTGCGCTTCCAGGAGTGGCCGGCCGCGCTGGTGCCCTGGCTGCGCGGGCGGGCGCGGATCCGGCTGACGCCGAGCGGCGGGACCGACGGCCCCGAGGCGACGGTCGACCTGGGCGGGGGTTCCGGGCCGGTGCACCTGGCCGACCGCCACGGCCGGCCGCTGGTGGTCAACAAGTGGGGCCGGCTCGGGCACGCGCTCGCCGACGCCGACCTCGGCCTGGTCGGGCGGATGCTCGACTCGATGGACCGCATCCGCGACGTCCTCACCGAGCACCTCGGGCCCCGGGTCTACGTCACCGGCGGGACGCTGCTGGGCCCGGTCCGGGAGGGCGGCCGGCTGCTCCCGCACGACGACGACGCCGACCTCGCCTACCTGAGCCGGGCGGTGCACCCGGCCGACGTCGTCCTGGAGTCCTTCGCGCTGGGCCGCGCGCTGCGGGCGGCGGGGTTCCCGGTCGTCCGGCTCTCCGCCGGCCACCTGCAGGTCCTCGTCGAGCACGAGGGCGTGGAGGACCACTACGTCGACGTGTTCACCGGCTTCCGGCTGGAGGGCCGGTGGTACCAGCACTTCGGGATCGGCACGGACGCCGGGGAGGAGCGCCTGCTCCCGCCGGGGACCGTGCAGGTCGAGGGGCGCCCCGAGCCGGCACCCGCGGACCCCGAGTTCATGCTGGAGACCATCTACGGGCCCGGCTGGCGCACCCCCGACCCAGGTTTCACCTTCGACATCCCCCCGGCGACGGCCGACCGCTTCTACGGCTGGTTCGCCGACTACAACGTCGAGCGCGAGCCGTGGGAGGACGAGGTCCTCCTCGCCCCCGTCGCCCCCCACCCGGCTCCTCGGGCCACCGCGTTCGCCCGCTGGGTGGACGACCGGACGCCACGGGGGGAGCGGCTGCTGGAGCTCGGCTGCGGCCTGGGCGGCGACGCGCTCGCCCTCGGTGCGGCCGGCCGGACGGTGCACGCGGTCGACTTCTCCCGGCACGCGGTCGCCGTCCTGCGCCAGGCGCTGGCCGGCCGCGACGACCTGGCCGTCACCGCCGACGTGGTCAACCTGCTCGACCTGCGCGCCGTGCTGCGGCTCGCCGCCGAGTGCACGGCCACGCCCGGCCCGTGGACCGTGTTCGGCCGGCGGCTGCTCAACGCGCTCGAGGACCGCGGCCGCGACCACGTGTTCCGGCTGTGCGGCGTGCTGCTGCGCCGCGGCGGCGCCGCGCGCTTCGACCTGGTCGCCGACCGCGGCTACCCGGGGATCGCCCCCCACCGCCACCTGACCCTGGAGCAGGTCGTCGAGGAAGCCGGCCGGCACGGGCTGGTCCTCGACGAGGCCGTCCGGGTCGTCGAGCCGATGACCTGGTTCGGCGCCCCGGAGGAGCGGCTGGTCGAGTCGTGGCGGACGACGTTCCGACGGAGGACCCGATGACCATCCCCGACCCCGCCCCGCGCCGCTCGGCCCTCGCCGGCCCGGCGCGCGTCGTCCGCCGGGTCCTCGCCCCGGCCGGCCTGGAGCTCGAGGGGCAGCTGCGCGGGCTCCAGGAGGAGTTCGCCCGCCTGCGCGAGGAGGACGAGCGGCTCCGCCGGGAGAACACCGAGCTGCGCGAGCAGCTGGCGGAGGCGGTGCGGCGGCTCGACGACCTCGAGCAGCGCGCGGCCCGGACCGAGGAGCGCATCGACGGCCCGCCCGACGCGCGCGACGGCGGGCTGGCCGCGGAGGTCGCCCGGCTGCGGGACGGCCTGCACCAGGAGCGCCGGCTGCACCTGCGGGTGGCCGAGCTGACCGACGTCGTCACCGAGCTGGTGCTGCCCCTGCACGACCGCGAGGTCGACCCCGCGGCCCTGGCCCGGCTGCGGCCGGACACCCTCTGACGAGCCCAACCGCCTGACCGCCGGTCACTCCAGCAGCCGGGACACCCCCGAGAGGCGGGCGTCGCCGGCCATCGCGGCCAGCCAGGCCGACCAGCCCGGCCGGGCCCGCATCGCCTCCAGTGCGGCCCGGGCGCCGTCCCGGTCGCCGCGCTGCGAGGCGGCCAGCGCGGCGTAGAGGTCGCGGGCGCCCTCGGGCGCGAACAGCGCCAGGTGCTCGTAGTCGCGCTCGTCGTAGGCCCGCTGCAGGTTGCGCAGCATGCGCAGCTGCGCCACCGGGTCGCCGGAGTCGTCGACGCGCAGGTCCATCCGCACGCCGTCGTCCTCGTCGGTGGCGGGGTCGCCGCTGACCACGAGCAGCGCCGCGGACTGCCGGCCGCGCAGGTCCCCGCCGGCGTCCTGCCCGGCGGTCAGCGCGGCGAGCAGCCGGTCGGGCAGGTCGCCGCGCGCAGCGGCGAACGCCTGCGCCATCGCCGGCAGCACCTCGGGGGAGGCGAGCATGTTGCCCTGCACGCTGCACTGGTCGCCGACGAGGTGGCCGCTGACGGGGAACGAGCCGCGCCCGGTGTCGGCGGCCACCGCCCCGGACGCGTCCAGGACGGCGATCTGCCGGTCGACGTCCTCGGCGGCGTGGGCGGCGGCCCGGACGAGCCCGTCCGGGCTCTCGCCGCGCTCCAGCCCGGCCAGGAGCGCCGGTCCGAGGCCGCGCCGGCTGCGTGCCTGGACGGCGACGACGCCGACGCCCGGCCGCACGGCGGGCACCGCCCGGCCGACCGCCAGGATGCACGACGAGACGGCGATGCCCAGCTCCCCGGTCGCCGGGTCGCGGGCGACGACCGAGAACGTCACGCGGCCTCGTTCCTGCCGGTCGGACCTCAGACGGTGGCGGGGAGGGTCATCTCGGTGAGGTCGTCGGCGAGGGTGAGTGGGGCGCCGGTGGCCTGGGCGACCTGGTCGGCGGTCACGCCGGGGGCGGTCTCGCGCAGGGTGAACCCGGCGCCGGTGATGTCGATGACGGCCAGGTCGGTGATGATCCGGTCCACGCAGGCCTTGCCGGTCAGCGGCAGGGTGCACTCGGCGACCAGCTTGGGGGAGCCGTCGCGGGCGGTGTGCTCCATCATGATGATCACCCGGCGGGCGCCGTGGACGAGGTCCATCGCGCCGCCCATGCCGTTGACCATCTTGCCCGGGATGAGCCAGTTGGCCAGGTCTCCGCGCGGGTTGACCTGCATCGCGCCGAGCACCGCGACGTCGAGGTGGCGGCCGCGGATCATCGCGAAGGAGGTGGCGGAGTCGAAGAAGGACGCGCCGGGCAGGATGGTGACGGTCTCCTTGCCGGCGTTGATCAGGTCCGGGTCCTCCTCGCCGGCGAAGGGGTAGGGGCCCACGCCGAGGATGCCGTTCTCCGAGTGCAGCACCACGTGCACGGTCTCGGGCACGTGGTTGGGCACCAGGGTGGGCATGCCGATGCCGAGGTTGACGTACTGGCCGTCCTCGAGCTCGGCGGCGACGCGGGCGGCGAGCTCGTCGCGGGTCAGGGCCATCGGGTCAGTTGCCTTCCTGCACGGCCTCGTCCCCGGCGGCGGCCGGCGCGGCGCCGGCGGCGGGGCGGGGGCGGGTGGTGAGCTTCTCGATCTTCTTGTCGTCCGGGCGGGCGCGCACCACCCGGTCGACGAACACCCCGGGCAGGTGCACGTCCTCGGGGCGGATCTCGCCGGGCTCGACCAGGGTCTCGACCTCGGCGATGCAGATCCGGGCGGCCATGCCGGCCAGCGGGTTGAAGTTGCGCGCCGACTCGTGGAACACCAGGTTGCCGTGCCGGTCGCCGACGGCGGCGCGGACCAGGCCGAAGTCGGCGGTCAGCGCGGTCTCCAGCACGT